>WLCU01000001.1 GCA_009705165.1 Actinomycetota bacterium
AACAGCGCAGTGTCTGCATGGGCACCACACCCAGCATGTGCTCGTCTATGGATGGAATACACATTGGGTGAAAAGGGCGCAGATATCTGGGCACAAGGTGGAGCTACTCCAACTCTTTGGGTATGGCTACTAAAGACAGCTCGTGCTACATCAGCTGCTAAGGGTTCAATTGGTACAAGCAAGGCTGTTGCTGAAAAAGCAACAGCTGAGCAGACTGCTGCAGCTCGTGCTTACCTAAAGACAGCATGGCCAGCTGCTGTTGGAACTAACTAAGAAGTCAATTAATTGACTCAAGCTCAATACAAGGGAACCGGTTCTGCCACTGGCAGGACCGGTTCTCGGTATTGGCGAAGTAAAACGGCATATCTTGGGGTCATCCCTTTTTTATTAGTTAGCGGTTTATTTCTTCTTTACCCAACCTGGAACGTTGCATCAGGTGCTTTCCAAAATAACAATGGGAAATTCAGCACATCTGTACTTAAAGAAGTTTTTAATTCCCCCGTTGCCCGACATGCATTTGCAAATTCACTTGAGATTTCAGCCAAGACCGCACTTGCCGGAGCCATATTAGGAGCGCTATTTGCTTGGGCCCTTGTTAATGGAAAACAAGGCGGATATTTCTATCGAATCTCTGTGGCTTTGAGCTCTGTGCTCGCCCAGTTCGGTGGCGTTATGTTAACTTTTGCATTCTTGGCAACTTTTGGTTTTAACGGCCTTATTGCAAATATCGCAGTTAAATATGCGCCAAACACTTTCTTGGCAGATGCATCTTGGTTGTATGGAAAGTTTGGAATCAGTGTTCTTTATACATTTTTCCAGATCCCTCTAATGGTCCTAGTTTTCTTACCAACACTTGAAAACCTAAAGCCACAATGGCGCGAGGCCTCTGATGCTCTCGGCGGCAAGGCTTATGAATACTGGCTACGAATCGGAATTCCAATTTTGACACCATCGTTTGCAGGAGCGGCACTTTTATTATTTGTTAACTCATTCTCTGCATATGCAACTGCAGCTACTTTAATTAACTTGTCTGATTTCCTCACTCCCCTACAAATTGCAACTGCTCTTACTAGCGAAACTGGTGGCGCAAACCCAGCTGAAGCTAAAGCGCTTTCTTTCTATATGGTCGTAGTCGTGGTAATCGCAATGACTTTCTATGCAATGTTGCGTCGACGAGTAAGTAAGTGGGAGCAGCGCCGATGAAGCAATCCTGGGGTGTGCGTCTATGGCGCTGGACAATCATTTCCATTGTTGGTGCCTATCTATTGGTTCCGTTGTATGCGATGTTTGATTTTTCTACCAAGCCTTTTGGTTTTGCTGATAAAGGACGCACGTTTAGAGCCTGGAGCATTATCCCTAGCCAGCCTGATTTGATTGCAGCGGTTACTAGATCGCTCATTACTGCAGCGATTGTTATGGCTTTAATCTTGTTTTTAATTGTTCCAACTGCAATCTGGGTGCATTTAAAACTGCCTGCGCTTCGCCGCCCATTTGAGCTACTTTGCCTTTTGCCTTTGGCAATTCCTGCCATTGTTATCGTGGTTGGTATCGCACCTTTGTATCGATGGATTTCTATCCATCTGACTGAATCTCCTATTTCACTTGCCGGTGTTTATTCCATGTTGATTTTGCCTTATACATACCGCTCATTATCTGCAGCCCTAGATGCAGTAGACATTCACACGCTGGCAGAGGCTGCCCGCACTTTGGGTGCAAACACATCGCGTGTGATTTTTGGAATTATCATGCCAACGATTAAGACTGGCATTGTTAATGGTTCATTTATTGCAATTGCACTCGTTCTTGGTGAGTACACAATCTCAAATATTTTGAATTACAAGACTTTCCAGGTTGTAATTGCTCAAATTGGCCGCACTAATGGAAACGTTGCCGTAGCAGTTTCTCTGGCTTCTATTCTCTTTGTTCTGTTCCTGCTTCTACTCATCCCTACTAAGAAACGTCGTTCAGAAGTTCTCGACGTTGACCTCGTCTGAATCGAAAGGACCATAAGTTGAGCTCCTCGACATATGTACAACTAGTTGACCTCGCCAAGCATTTTGGAAAGGTCAGAGCACTCGATGGTCTAAACCTTGATATTGCTCAAGGCGAGCTCGTGGCACTGCTTGGTCCTTCCGGTTGCGGTAAAACAACTGCGCTTCGAGCACTGGCAGGTTTGCAAGAGTTGGATCGCGGTCAATTAATCGTTGATGGCAAAGATGTAACTTTCCAAAACGCCAACAAGCGCGGCATGGGAATGGTTTTCCAGGCATACTCACTGTTCCCACACATGACCGCCCGTGAAAACGTTGAATATGGATTAAAGTTAAAGGCGCACAAAACTGCGGCCGACAAGCGCAAGGCGCGTTCAACAGAACTGCTTGAATTAGTTGGTCTTTCAACTCACGTTAACCATTACCCGCATCAGCTTTCAGGTGGTCAGCAGCAACGTGTGGCATTAGCCCGTGCTTTGGCAATTTCGCCAAAAGTGCTTTTGCTTGACGAGCCACTCTCAGCACTTGATGCCAAAGTTCGTACGCAGTTGCGTGAAGAAATTCGTCGCATTCAACTTGAGCTTGGCACAACAACATTATTCGTTACTCATGATCAAGAAGAAGCGCTCAGCATTGCTGATCGCGTAGGTGTAATGCGTAACGGTCAGCTAGAACAAATCGCTGCCCCTGCAGAACTCTACGATCGCCCAAAAACATCTTTTGTTGCCGAATTCGTTGGTTTAACTAATCCAATCGCTGGCAAAGTTTCAGGTGGTGAAATTGAAGTTCTTGGAAGTGTTATTAAAACTCTTCCTGGTTCCGTTTCCTCTGGCACTGGAATTGCATTAATCCGTCCAGAAAGCATTGATGTAGTGGCTAGCTCATCAGGCAATGCAACCGTTGCTGCCGCAAGTTTCCTTGGAGCTTCATGTCGCTTGAATATCACAATGAATGATGGTTCTCGCGTAACTGCTCAACTTCCTAGCTCTGATGCTGCCGGTATTGGTGCCGGTGCAAAAGTTAAAGTTTCATTACTTGATTTGCCTGTATTCGTGAAGGCTGCAGGATGATCTTTGGGTCGATTGCAAAGTTAGAAACTTTTTGTAACGAGTTTGTTGGATTTGTAAAAGTAACAACATCTGATGGTCACATTGGGTGGGGCCAGGTTTCTAACTATCACTCAGATATCACTGCCCAAGTATTTCACCGACAAGTTGCCCCCTGGGTTCTTGGTAAAGATGCATCTGACATCGGCGCACTTGTTACTTTAGTTGAAGCCCGCGAACACAAATTTCCTGGCAGCTATCGGTGTCGTGCAAATGCTGGATTAGATACTGCGCTATGGGATCTACGTGGCCGAGTTGAAGGTAAGCCGGTCGTTGAACTTTTAGGTGGCACAGCTAAGAAACTTCGAACTTATGCATCATCAATGCGCCGTAACATCACTCCGCAGGAGGAAGCTGCACGTCTAGTAAAGCTGCGGGATGATTTTGGTTTTGATGCCTTCAAATGGCGCGTTGGTGCAGAGTGCGGCAACGATATCGATGAATGGTCTGGCCGAACCGAGGAAGTCGTACCGGTGGTTTCCCGCGCTTTAGGTGATGGGATTTCAAAGTTAGTTGATGGCAACAGCGGGTTTTCGCCAAAGCGTGCAATTGAAGTTGGGCAGTTACTTGAAACCGAAGGAATTAGCCACTTCGAAGAGCCTTGTAAATACTGGGAACTCGAAGAAACTAAACAAGTGACAGATGCGCTAAAAATTGACGTAACTGGTGGCGAACAAGATTGGAATCTTGACACCTGGAAGCGCATGATTGATATGCATGCCGTAGATGTTTTGCAGCCAGATGTTATGTATATGGGTGGAATTTGGCGCACACTAAAAGTTGTTGAGATGGCAAATAAAGCCGGCATGCCAGTTACCCCCCACAGCGCTAATCTTTCTTTAGTAACTATTTGCACAATGCACTTGCTTGGTGCAATTCCAAACCCCGGAAAATATCTTGAATTTTCAATCGAAGGTTTTGATTACTACCCACTACAAAAAGATCTATTCCTTGGCGATCCCTTCGCAATCCAAGCTGGAGAAATTCAAATACCACAAGGACCAGGCTGGGGAGTTGAAATTAATCCCGAATGGTTAAGCAAAGCTAAATATCAAGTATCTGAAATTTAATTCGATTCTGTTTTTCGAATCATTCGTTGGTAAAACTTTCCAGGTTGGCGCGAACTTGGTTGTGGATCGCCCATTGAAATAAAACCTAGTTTTTCATAGGCAGCTATAGCTGAGAAATTATCTTGCCACACGCCAAGTCCCTGAACCTGCCAACTACGATTTTTTGACTCTGTATCAACATAGTCAAACATCGCCCGCATTAAGCCAACGCCGCGAAAGTTTGGATCACTCCAACAGCCACCAATCCAACATGTAGCGCCAAAATCACCTACAAGATTTTCTACATACATCATTGCTGCATCATGGCCATTTACTGACGCCACTAAGAATGCCTGCTTTGCAAACTCGCTTCGCCATTTTTCTTCATCGAACCGGCTCTCGGCTTCATAAGTACCACCAAAAGCATGAGCGCTATCTAGTAAAGCTTTCAACCGAATATCTCGCAGACGAGGCCATTCATCTGGATGTAGTTCAAAGGTTTTTACCGCGCTAAGCATTGAGCAATTATGCCCTAAGGTTTTTTCTTAGGAATCATTTTCTTAGCATGGTGTTTGGCTTTGATTAATAGTGACTCGGCCCAAGCGAATTCAAGGGCAAGCACAATCAAGCCCGCAATGACAAGTGGCATCGTAAATGGTCCCGGCAGAACAATCAGGGCAAGGCCGGCTAAGACCAAAGTACTTCCAATAGTAAATGCGATTACCTGCCGTAATCGTTTAGGAATCAATAACCAACTTTTCTTCATTGATTTTCTTCTTTATCCCCAGTAATACGTCCGGCATGGGCCTTGGTGTTTGGATCATTTTTGCTCTTGAGCAAACTCGCCACGGTAGACACCACCAAAATACTTGCAATCACGGCAAGGCTAACCACGGTTGGGATCTTAGGTACTTCTGCGTAAACCTCGTGAAGGTATGTAACAACTAACTTCGCACCAATAAACATCAATATAAATGACAAACCAAGAGAGAGGTAGATCAGTTTATCTAGTAGGCCTTTGAGCAAGAAATACAGGGCTCGCAAACCAAGTAAAGCAAAAGCATTAGCGGTAAAGACCAAGAAAGTTTCAGATGTGACACCAAACGTTGCCGGAATTGAATCTAACGCAAATAGTAAATCTGTTGAAGCAATTGCAACAATAACCAAGAACATTGGTGTTGCAAAGCGCTTGCCATTTAACTTAATGAAAAGCTTTGTTCCGTGAAACTCATCTACTAGCGCTACACGGGAACGAATTGTGCGGACTAGTAAATTATCGTTTGGTTCAGGATCTTCATCCCAGTGCTTGAATAAACCAATTCCTGTCCAGATTAAGATTGCACCAAAGATTACAAAGGTAAATGAGAATGACGCCAGAGCTGCAGCACCAATTGCAATAAATACGGCTCTGAAAACTAGTGCCAGCAATACGCCGATGAGTAAAACTTTTTGGTGATATGTACTTGGGACCGCAAACTGCGCAAGGATTATTACAAAGATAAAGAGGTTATCTATCGAAAGCGAGTATTCGACCAAGTACGCCGCAAAAAACTCGGTACCGCTCGTAGCACCAAAATAACTCCACACCCAAATTCCAAAGGCGATTGAAAGACCTACGTAGAAACTAGTCCAAGCAATTGCTTCTTTGAATTTAACATCGTGTGGTTTGCGACTGGCAGTAACTAGATCTAAAAGGATTAAACCTAAAATTAAAGCAATTGTGATTGACCAGATAAGTAATGAGACCTGCATTTTTCTCCCTTGATAGCCATGAGTAGAACATGGTCAAGGTCTCCCTAACCGAATTACCGGCCAGCGCCCCGGGCTTTTACACCGTATTGACGAGGTAGCTGTAGTGAGGTACTCCCCTTAAACATTTCAAATCTTAAAGGCAGAATCGCAGCCCCGCAAATCAATAGAATAGTTAGATGCCAAGTAATTGGGTTGCAGGTGTAATCGCACACCGAAGATCCATACTGGCCGTGTGGTTTGTGGTGGCAGTTATTGGACTATTTGCTGGTGCAAATCTCAATCAATTCCTAACAACATCACTTGAAGTTCCAGGTAGTCAATCTCAATACGCCAACTCACTCTTAGCCCAGCGTTTTGATGAAAATACTGAAGGCTCGTTTACAGTTATATATAAGTACACCAATGCGAGCGAGCAAGAGTTAGCTGGTTTTAAAGCTTTAATCAAAGATGCAATTAAGGAAATTCCTTCTGCCCGCGTTGGGGCGCAAAAGGCTTTAGCCGGGACGATATACACAAATATCACTACATCATTCTCTCTAATAGACGCTGCGCCTTATACGCCAAGTTTGCGCGCTGCCTTAATTGGCAATGGATTAAATGGCGCAGTCGTAACAGGCCCACCGGCAATCGAGCATGATGTCACGCCCGTTTTGGCTAATGATTTACGTCGTGGCCAAGTTGTAGCAGTTGTCATTGCACTACTCCTTCTGATGCTCATGCTTGGTGCAACATGGGCAATATTTCTCCCGCTAGTTTTTGCTTTTGCATCTATTTCATTGACTATGGGAGTTATCTACTTAATCGCGCACAAATTTCTTATGGTTCTATATATTCCAAATATCGTAGAACTGATTGGCCTTGGCCTCGCAATTGACTATTCGTTGCTTATGCTCCACCGATTTAGGCGAGAGCTCATACAATCCAATGATGTAGATGTTGCCTTATTAGTGACAATGAAAACAGCCGGTAAGACTGTTGTTATTTCAGGAATAACTGTTTGCATCGCACTATCTGCGCTTTTGCTTGTGCCAGTTCCATTTGTTAGATCTTTAGGTATTGCCGGAGTTCTTGTGCCATTGGTTAGTGTTTTTGCTGCACTGACTTTGCAACCTGTCCTACTGTCTTTCTTGGGAAACCGAGTATTCAGTGATGGATTTATGGGAATAATGGGAAAAGCAGATCCATTGCAGGGAGTTTGGGCACGCCTGACTAAATGGGTTATTCCCCGTGCAAAAGCTGTGTTTTCCTTCTCGTTGATTGCACTGCTTTTGGCTGCATCGCTAGTTTTTAAATTGGAAGTTACTCCCAGTTCGCTTACATCGATCCCAGAAAACCTTGAATCAGGTAGGGCCATAAGTCAGATAACAGATAAAATCGGCCCCGGAGTAATTACACCTCATGAAATTGTGATCGATCTAGGCAAGCCAGCAATAGTTGAAAATGCACGTTTTGCTTTGGCTAGTAAGATTTCGCAGCTTCCACAGGTATTTATGGTTGCGTCAGGTACGGATTCGACATATGTAGATTCAACAGGCCAATTCATTCGTATGTATGTCATTGGCAAGAAAGCAATTGGCGATAAGCAAACTAGAACACTTGTGCAGCAATTGCGCGAAACAATTGCCCAAACAAAGGGTTTTCCAGAGGGTACGCGTATCTACTTGGGAGGTTCTCCTGCACAAGGCGTTGATTTAATTGATGCGATATTTAAATCGCTACCTCGCATAATCATTATTGTTTTACTGATTGCATTCCTTTTACTGGCCCGAGCATTTAGATCGATTCTCTTGCCATTTAAAGCAATCATTATGGATTTGATTTCCATCTCAATTGCTTTCGCTGTTCTAGTTGTTGTTTTCAAATTTGGAATTGGTTCTACACTTCTTGGAACTTATCGCCTGGATCAAGTCGAGGCGTGGGTGCTAATTTTTATGTTTGCCGTTCTATTTGGTCTGTCAATGGATTATGAACTATTCCTGGTATCTAGAATGCGTGAAGCCAAAGATTCCGGAGCCAGTAATACTGCGGCAATAATTTCGGGAATTGCTAATACAAGTGGGGTTGTAACTGGAGCCGCTGTAATTTTGGTTGGCGCTTTAAGTGGCTTTGTATTTGGACACTTTGCAGGTTTACAAGAACTTGGAATTGGCCTGGCCATTGGAATTATTATCGATGCCACAATCATTCGTGCTCTTTTATTACCAAGCTCAATGGTGCTCTTTGGGCGATGGAACTGGTGGCTACCAAAACCCATTGCAGCTGTATTACGTACTAAAGCCTCGCCCCTGGATCAACCAGAAGCGAGGCTTTAGCCTACGTACGAACTACTTCGTAACTGTTATTGCGAAGTGAACTGATGGAAGTTGATATCCAAGTGCTAAACCTGCGAAATCGCGGTCGGCGGTCAAGATTGGCAACATTCCATAAGGAGTTCCAGCAAATGATGGCTGGTTTGTGTACATCAATGGATGCAAGTCAATGATGTGTGTACCTGGAGCACCTGTTGCTCTTAAGTGAATCACCATATAACCATTTGAATTAAATCCGCATCCATATCCGATATAGCTATTGTCGTAAGTAACAGCCAAAGTATTATCAAGCTGAGTCCAACCAACACCCTTCATTGCAATTGTGAACTCTTCACCAACTTTAAATTTATTAGTTGGTACTCCAGAGCCATTGCGTGCTTCAGGGATTGGATTTGGATCTGCCTTAGCAATACCTGCGCTAAGAACTTTGCCCTTCTTGTCTGTGTAGTTGAAAATACTTTCTTGTACATAGAACGGAACTTGGGCCTCTACGACATCGCCTTTCTTAACCTGGATAACGTGCCATCCACCTAGGTTGTCTGGAATTTCTACTTCCTTAGAAAAATCTGCAGATGTTACATCCACAGTTCCTAGAGGAATACCGTTATAAATCCAGCATGTACTAGTTGGACAGTTAACACGGCTACCAACAACGGTTGACCAACTGAGCGTGTGAACGCCAGTTGAAACCATTCCCTTGACGTTGATAGTCGTTTTTGTTCCAACAGGTCCTTCGGTCTTTGAAAGTGTTGCAACGGCCTTTGATGCAGGATCTAAGCCGATACTTGTAAGAGTTGTACGAAGTGAAACTGTTGGAGTAACTTTCTTTGGATATGTGATGTAAGCAGCCGGTGCTCCCGCATCTTTTGTGATTTTAAAGTATGCGTATCCACCATTTGCAAATGGAACAGGTGACTGGATGATGTTGAGGTATGTAATACCAATTCCATCTTGCACCTGTAACACGTGGTTTCCAACAGCACCTGATGCTCGTACAACAGCAGTTGCTGTTCCACGTGTCCAGAGAGCTTGCATTTCACCAGTGAAGTTGTTATCCCAAAGCACTGAACCGCCAGCGGTATAAAGGCTTGCGCCTAATCCTGTGTAAGTAACAGTTATTGGAGTTCCAACTGGACCGGATTTTGGAGAGATCGAAACTTTGCGGCTAATTTGATATCCACCATGTGCAAGTGATGCACCATTAGCTACAGCGTAAATATCATGAACGCCACCAAAATCTGATGGGACCTTAGTCTTGTATGTGAAATTTCCTGATGCATCAGTTGTTACCTTTGCCATCACAATATTGACTTTGGTGAATTTAACGCCCATGTAGTTAACGGAGTTAGGTAAAACATCTGCAACCCACGTTGCATTATTTGTTCCCCAAATCAGCGTTAACTCAGTGTTTGCAGCCAAAGCTTTGCCGCTTATTTCAAATGCATCTCCGATATAGCCCTGCTGTGGGCTGACGGCAAGATTTGCACTTGGTTCTGGCAAAGTAAATGGATCAGCAGTAGCACCTGTAAATGGCAACGCTGGTACTCCAGCAAGATCTGCTGGAGGGGTCAAGTTAATCAGCGTCGTTGCTGTATCTGCGGCTTGCGCTGGTGAGACAACTGCCAGGGCAAGCATGGCAGCAAATGCTGCCTTTAAAGCTTTCGATCTAGTTTTCATAATCTCTCCATTTTTAAAACTATTAGTAGGTGTAGTTACCTATTAACTTTTTAAGCCTTTGGTAGCGCGAAAAGAGTCAATAGAGATGCGACTGTCCAGTTTGGTGTAAATGTTCCTGTAGCACCCTTGAGTACTGGGTTTACTTGAACTGTGCGGTAGTAGCTGACACGGTCATAAACTGTGCGGCCATCTTCGCCAATAACGCGCTTACCATCGACTACGCGAGCAACAAGTTTGGTTGAAAGTACCTTCATAGTTGAAGAGTCCTTAGCAATCATTGTTACTTTGTAATTGATTACACCGAGTGTGTTGTACTGGCCTGCAGCTGTACCTGTACGAAGTACTGCCGTCCAGAAAGCGATTCCGCTGTGGTTTCCGTAGGAAAGTGGAAGTGGATCTTTTACACCAGCAATTTCAATGTAAGCCTTTGCAGTGTTTTTTGAATCCATTACTGCGCCACCCTGGTCTGAGTTATTTGCATAGACACGGAAGACGATTCCTTGACCAACGATGTATTCGTTAGTGATTGCGCAGCTAACTCCAAAGCGAGGTCCTAGAGCTCCAGAAGTTCCGCTGGCTAAAACTGTGTCAACGTAGATATGAATTGGTGAAACAACACCTTGTGTAGGTAGACCAACTTTTACGTTAAGAACTGCGGAGTCAACTGGTGCAAAAGCTGTTGCATCGGTTGGGGTAAAGCTTCCTGATAGTGCAGCTGCACCTGCCGCTGCTGGCACCCATGAACACTTAGCCACAAATGGTGCTGCAGTAGTTGTAGCTACAGCTTCGCAACCAACGATTACCTTGCCAGCAAGCTTGAAAGCCACAGTTCCGGCATTGTTTGCCGTTGCATTAATTACGATTGGATCAAGCTGATAAACACCACTTCCACCAGATAGTGCAAGTGTTGACTCAGCTGGTGCAGCTTGAGCTGTTCCAACTCCGCCAAGCGTAGCCATGGCTACGATGACAATTCCTGCGATTACTTTCTTCATTTCTTACTCCCTTATTGTTGTGCGTAGGTAAAGCTATTTAGTTGCGATATTTCCTGAAAGATCCATTGAGAAGGTAGAAGCCTCTGTTGATCCAACGATTCCTTTACTGTTGATGTCAAAGGTTCCTTTAACGGTCAAAGTTCCGGTTGCACCTGCATATTTGCCAGTACCACCAGTAATCTTTGCGCTGCCTTTGATTGTGACTGTTGCAGGTGCTGAATCAGAATCTGCGCAACCTTGAGATGAAGAGTCAAAAGCTAGGCTTAAAGTATTTCCACCACCGCTTATGACGCCTTTACCACTGAAGTTGTCGCAGAGATTTGCTGGTGCAGCTGAAGCTGTTCCAGACATATCTGATAATCCGCTGACGTTGCCTGTCCCGGTTCCGTCAACCTTGGTGACTTGAATTAAATTGTTATCACCAAAAACTATTGAGATTTTTCCTTTATAAGTTCCTTGGAAAGCAACTGATCCAGCCTTTGTAGATGCTGTTGCTGCTGGCTTTGCAGTTGATTTAACAACTGGCTTCTTTGTTGAATATCCTGCAGGGCACTTTGGATTGGCTGCAGTTACTTTTTTAACTGTAGTTCCTTTGTAGCAAGTAATAGTTTTCTTAGCTGCTGCATTCGCAACTGTTGCATTTCCTGCAATTAAAGTTAAGGCAGAAAAAACAACTAATATCTGCATAATTTTTGTTGTACGTAGTTTCATTTTTATCTCATCTCTCCCTGAAGAATTACTTTTGTTTACAGGAGAATCTTTTCACCGTGATTTTTTTAATAAAGGTTTTTGCTGAGGGTTACCCCTTGCCGAACTATCTAGTGGGTCACTATGAGTGCCACCTTTATCCGCTAAGTCACACTTAAAATGTGACTTATATCCGAGAGTGCTAGCCCTAGCGCGAAATTTGACATAAGGTTCGGAGGTGAACAAAAACGTAGATGCAGATTTTCTCGCCCTTCCATTAGCTGCAGTTAGCGATGCAGCAATAAGTACTGCAAAAGATGCCGGTGCCTCGCATGTCGACGTACGCATCGAACGCACTCGTAATGGCTTGTTATCACTTCGTGATGCACGTCCTGAAACCCAAAGTGATGAAACAAACGCTGGCCTTGGTGTTCGTGTGATCGTTAACGGTGCATGGGGTTTTGCTTCATCACCTGAAATTTCAGTTGATGTTGCAAAAAAACTGGCTCACACCGCCGTTGCAATGGCAAAAACATCTAAGCCGCTCTCTACTGAGCTAGTTTCACTTGTGACCGAACCTGTTTACGCAAATCAAACGTGGGTTTCAGATTACGAAATCGACCCCTTTACAGTTTCAGACTCAGATAAAAAAGATCGTTTAGCCGATTTAAGCAACCGTCTACTTGCTAGCGCATCGGTTAATCACACATCCGCACACACGATGTATGTGAAGGAACAAAAACATTACGCCGATTCTTATGGCACTAGCACCACCCAACAACGTGTTCGAATCCAAACCCAGATAGAAGCGATTTCAATCGGTGAACATGGTTTTGAATCCATGCGCACATTGGCACAACCTGCCGGTTTTGGTTGGGAATGGATGGGAAATTCACAGTGGAATTGGGATGCAGAAATTGCAGAACTTCCAACTTTGCTCGCGGAAAAAGTAGCTGCGCCATCGGTTGAACCTGGTCGTTACGATGTTTTGATTCATCCATCAAATTTGTGGCTAACTATCCACGAGTCGATTGGACATGCCACCGAGCTTGACCGCGCAATCGGTTACGAAGCTAACTACGCCGGAACATCTTTTGCTACCCCAGATAAGTTAAATACTTTGAAATACGGTTCACCGTTAATGAACGTCACTGGTGATCGAAATACTTCTCATGGGTTAAGCACTGTGGGCTTTGATGATGAAGGTGTCGCTGCCCAGCGCTGGGACATCATTAAAGATGGCATTTTGGTTGGCTATCAATTAGATCGCCGAATCGCGGCTCGTGTTAATCGCGATCGAAGCAATGGTTGCGCCTTTGCCGACTCCCCCGCCCACGTACCAATTCAACGTATGCCAAATGTTTCCCTACAAGCAAATCCGACCGGTCCTACCTATGATGAAATGGTTGCTTCGATGGAAGATGGAATCATCATCAAAGGCGATAAGTCTTGGTCAATTGATATGCAGCGATATAACTTCCAATTTACTGGACAACAATTTCATCGCGTCAAGAATGGAAAGATTGTTGGCCAGTTAAAAGATGTTGCCTACCAAGCAACAACCACAGATTTCTGGGGTTCAATGAAAACTGTAGGTGGTCCATCTACCTATGTTCTAGGTGGTGCATTTAACTGCGGTAAAGCTCAACCTGGTCAGATTGCGGCAGTAAGTCATGGTTGCCCAGCGGCAATCTTTGACAAAGTAAATATTCTAAACACTGTTGCGGAGGCTGGAAAATGATTTCTGCTCAAGACTTAATTGAAAAAATCACTTCTGCTGCGACATGTGATGATTGCATCGTAGTCGTACGTGATAAGACCCAAGCAAATTTGCGTTGGGCAGGAAGCACACTAACAACTAATGGTGTTATTCAGGAGCGAAGTGTCACGGTAGTTGCATTTGTGGCCGTAGATGGTGGCATGGCATCAGGTGGCGTAACACGTACTGATGTTTCACTTGCCGATGTTCCTAAGCTTCTTGAAGAAGCAGTGGCTGCAGCAAAAGCTGCCGGCCCTGCCGATGATTACGCACCACTTGCTACAAATGTTTCTATCGGTAACTGGGCGGCAGAACATGCACCAACGGGACCTGAAGTATTTTCTTCTTTTGCTCCAGCGTTAGGTGATATGTTTTCAAGATCAGTTGCCGACAAAATTGAACTCTTTGGATATTCAGAGCACACAAGTGAAACCACGTGGGTTGGCTCAAAGGGCGGTCTGCGCTTACGCAAAGATTCACCGGTTGGACGCGTTGAAATGACTGGAAAATCTCATGAGCGCTCACGATCTACCTGGGCAGGCGTCGAAACCCGCGATTTCAAAGATGTATCTGTAGCCGATTTAGATTCGCAGATTCGTCAACGTTTAACTTGGCAAGGCACCAAAGTTGATCTGCCTGCAGGTCGCTACGACACAATATTGCCATCTGGTTCTGTTGCCGATCTTTTCACTTACATGATGTGGGTTTCAACTGCCCGCGATGCACATGAAGGCCAATCTGTTTTTTCTAAAAAAGGTGGCGGAACGCGCATTGGTGAAAAGCTCTCAAATGTATCGCTGCAATTTTTCACTGACCCAGAGTTTAAAGCGCTTCCTGCATCAGACTTTGTGGCAACTGCAGTTAGTTCGCCATTTTCTTCAGTTTTTGACAATGGTCAACCAATCAAGCGAGTTAATTGGCTCAAAGATGGCGTCTTGCAATCTTTGATTCAGACTCGCGCATCGGCCAAATTAACCAATCTCGATTTCACTCCCATTGGTGAAAACTTAATTATGAGTGTTGATGGCGCAACTGGGTCGCTCGAAGACTTAGTTAAGAAAGTAGACAACGGTCTACTTCTTACAACTTTCTGGTACATCCGTATGGTTGATCCAAACTCACTACTACTAACTGGTCTAACTCGCGACGGTGTTTATCACGTTAAGGGTGGCGAAGTTATAGGTGCAACTAATAATTTCCGTTGGAACGATTCACCGGTATCTGCACTTAATCGAATCGCACATGCAGGTGCATCCGTATGGACTCAGCCACGTGAATGGGCTGGCGATATGTCTAATATGTCGGTGCCGCCTCTGGTCATTAAAGATTTCAATATGTCGACTGTGAGCCCAGGAAACTAATCTTTCTCGCTCCAAGCTGCATTAATTGTTTCGACGAAATGCTCTAATGGCTGTGCACCTGAAATTCCATATTTCATATCGACGACGAAAAATGGAACTCCGGTAGCACCAAGTTGGGCAGCTAACTCTCTATCTGCAATCACTTCGCTTGCGAACTGATCTGATTCCAGGATATTTATAACATCTACAGCATCTAATCCGATGCTTTGAGCAATTGCGCATAGATCTTGATGTGAGAAAACTGGTTGGGAGTTCTCAAAATAGCCTGAATACATGGCGGTTAATAGCTCATCTTGCTTGCCTACGGTTTCTGACCACAACAAAATCCGATGAGCATCGAATGTATTTCCAGATAACGTCTCATCCAAGTTGTAGCAAAGCCCCTCCCCATCGGCTACTGCACAAACATTTGCCTGCATCGCCTTTACTTCATCTTGAGATACCCGATACTTGCTGGCGAGTAGTTCTTTCGTAGGCATGGTTCCAGCAGCATCTGGTTGTAGTTCAAATGCGCGATGTCGAATCGTGATTTGATCTTTATATTCAAAACCGCTTAAGGCTTTTTCTAAACGCTTCTTACCTATGAAACACCAAGGGCAGACAACATCAGACCAGACATCAATAATCATGAATGAAGTTTACTGTTTGCCTTGATTGCATCATGAACATACTGAGCTAATCCAGACCTTTGGTTTTCATAAAAAGCAGTAAAACGGGGATCTGCAAGATACATGTCAGCTAATCCGTTTTGGATTTCATAACTGCAGGTATAGAACCATTTAGTTATAGCTAAGCGGTGAGCTTCGGCTGCCGCCATTGCATTTTCTGAATCTGGAGCAAGCCCTGATTCTTTGGCGATAATGAATTGATCAACGGCAAGTTGCGCATCGGCAGCAGCAGCTGCAAAATCTGCTTTTGTATAGTCTTTTGTTTTATTTGCCGACTCTTTAAAAGCCTCGGTGTCGCCCCACCTTGACTGTACTTCTGCCTGGTGCTCCTGCATGCTTAAATCCTAACTAGGAAAATTGCTTTTCTTGTACGGTTTTCCGTTTTGGTCATAGGTAATCCAGAGCCCCGATTGCTCCCCATTTTTAAATGAGCCTGACCTTAATTTTGTGCCATCTTTTCTAAACCATTCCCAATAACCGTGCATCTTTGCTTGCTTCATTTTGCCTTTGGCTTTAAGGATCCCATTGCCATAAAACTCCATGTACTCTCCCATCCGATTTGGATAAGAAGCATTGATGTGGGCGATTTTTACCTTAATGAGCTTCTTCAAAAGTGGTTTCGGAAAAGGTTTATCTAGTGCAAAATGGATTGAGCCTTTAGTCTGAACGTACTTTGCTAACTCTTTTTCCAGATACTGATTAATGGAACCGCCATATGGAAAGACTGAGTTATGGGCCTTATATCCATCAAAGCCAAGAACTGGAACGCCTTCAACTTCAAAGGTGGGAATTCCGTACTTAATTACTTCTTGCGCGGTAGGTAGTTCGACCAAGATATCTGTGCGTAATTGAGCCAAGATCTCTCTTTGTTTCTTATCAAACTTCTTCAAGTGCGCTGTAACTTGTGCCTTGCTCATGGATTAATAATGCCTGCTGACAACATGATTAACAACACTGAACCCAAAGCGATTCGATAAATAATAAAAGGTCTAAAGCTTTTAGTGCTCACGAACTTAAGTAACCAAGCAATAACGGCATAACCCACAACAAAGGCAACTGCCGTTGCTATAAATGTTTGTTGCAATGTATAGACATTGGGCACAGCATTTGTTCCAAAAGCATCCTTTAGCTGATAAAGACCACTGCCAAATACGGCCGGTATCGCCAAGAGAAAGGAATAACGCAATGCAGCTTCGCGGGTGTAGCCAAGATATCTTCCCATTGCAATCGTTGCACCAGAACGCGAAACTCCTGGAATTAATGCTAATGCTTGGGCTAATCCGTAAAGTACGCCGTGCTCTTGATTGAGTTGCTCAAGTGTTCGTTCTTTCTTTCCGTAATGATCTGCAACTCCCAAAATAATGCCAAAAATTATCAACGTACATGCGATTAGCCACAAAGATCTAAAATTATTTGTGATGATGTCTTTGCCAAGATATCCCAAAATTACAATCGGAATACTGCCGACAATAATCATCCAGCCCATGCGGACTAAGGATTCCTCTTCTGTATAAAGATCTTTGCGCAAGATTGCCCGTGAAAACCAGGAAGTAAAGATTTTTTTAATGTCATTTCGAAAGAAAATAAGGACTGCAAGTTCAGTTCCTATTTGAGTAATTGCAGTAAATCTCGCCCCAGGATCTTGGGCATTGCCCATAAATTCACCCGCGATACGAATATGCGCACTTGATGAGATGGGTAGAAATTCAGTGAGGCCTTGCAGTAAACCTAAGAAAATAACTTCAAACAAAAGATTCACCTTTTCAGCCGATTAACAATGCCTAATTCTAACGGTGTTACTTTTAATATCCAGTTACAGGCTTATCTTTTCAGGCTTTCCTGCAAAGAACCCCACGATACCTAGAGCCACCCCCAGCAAAACAGGAATAACTAGCGCCGCACTCCAACTGAGCGTGGCATCAAATATTGCGCCAACTATTCCTGGTGCAAATGCAGCCATCAAATATCCGATTGATTGCGCCATGATTGAAAGTGACCTGGTCTCAGATGCTTCAACGCTGCGCGTTACTGTGAGTAAAAGTGAAAGAGGAAAAGTAATTGATAGCCCGATGTTTGAAATAAGTAACCACACAACTAAACGCGGACCAGAGTCAAAAATAACTGCAGCAAAGCTAAGTGAGATCATTAGCCCCATCAGCACCAAGAAACCCTGGATGTTTTTGAGCTTAGATGCATAATGAGGAGCGGCGATACCAATTGCGGATCCCATAAATCCAGTGATCGAAACTGCTAACCCTGCATGGCTTAGTGTAAAACCTTTCGAAACTAGAATCGTAGGCAACCAGGTGGCTGTGCCGTAAAAAAGCATGGACTGCAATCCAAAAAATATTGCGATTG
>WLCU01000010.1 GCA_009705165.1 Actinomycetota bacterium
AGATACAGGTTAATATCCAATGGAGCACTTACGGTATTGAGGATTAAATCGAAGGATTTCTTAAAGGGATCAAGCGCCTTTGGATTACTTGTATCAACAAAATGTGTTGCGCCCATCGCCAGAGCATCATCTTTTTTAGCCGATGAATGAGACAAAACTGTGACTTCGGCACCTAGCGCTGCGGCGAACTTAACACCCATGTGGCCTAAACCACCTAGACCCATAACTGCAACTTTTGAATCCTTAGTCACGCCCCATTTGCGAATTGGTGAATACAAAGTGATACCAGCACACAACAATGGTGCAACGCCTTCTAGCGCAAGATTTTCCGGAATATGAACTGCATAATCTTCGTTTATGACAAATCCGTTGGAGTATCCACCATATGCCACGGTCTTTCCATCACGTTCAAGAGTGTTGTACGTACCAGTCATACCTTCTAAGCAATATTGCTGCAATCCACTAGTGCAATTGGCACAAGTGCGACATGAGTCTATGAAAACTCCTACGCCAATGCGATCTCCAACTTTAAACTTTGTTACTGAACTGCCGATTGAAGTTACGATTCCAGCTATTTCATGGCCTGGAACCATTGGGAAAATCGCTGGACCCCACTCTTCGCGGGCCTGATGAATATCGGAGTGGCAAATACCGGCAAAAGAAATTGAAAGGCCCACATCATGTGAACCTAAATCACGGCGAGTAAATTCATGTGCAACGAGTTGACCCTTGGCTTCGAGTGCAGCTAATCCGCGAACCTTCACTTGTTTTCCTCTATTTCTGATTATTCTTTGAACGGCAATGGTTGTGATGATACGTGACCCGCTCTAGATGCGCGCGCTGTAACTTGGCGCATATGGTGTCTGCGGCAAAGAACTTCGTATCCAACTTCGTTGCCTGGAGAAACATCTCCCACAACTACTTGCTCACCTTCAACCACCATCACACCACCCACAGTTCGGGCGTTATGCGTCGCACGTGAACCACACCAACAAAGAGCTTCAACTTGTAATGTGTTGACTCGGTCGGCTAACTCAACTAAGCGAGCTGAACCTGGAAAAAGTGCAGTTCGAAAATCTGTAAGAATTCCGAAGGCATATACATCAATGCCTAGACCATCAACTATTCGAGCAAGTTGTTCTATCTGCACACTCTCATAAAATTGGGCTTCGTCACAGATAATGTAATCAATTCGATCACCAGCCGAAAGTGAATCAACAACGAATTTGTGTAAATCTAAACCTTGGTGGACTTCTATTGCCGGACTAGATAAACCAAGTCTTGAAGAAATCACCCCGACGCCGGCTCGGTCCTTATTAGTAAAAATTAATCCAGTTCGACCGCGACTTTGATGATTATGGGCCGTTTGCAGCGCCAACGTCGATTTACCGCTATCCATTGTTCCGCAGTAGTAAATCAATTCAGCCATGGAGCGCATCTTGCCACACAGTTATGAAAACAGCCCCTTACTTTTAAGCGCTGCTTCTAATTTTGGTACAAGAGCCAAAGACATATCTACTGAGATGTGAGATGCATCGCGATAGGCAACGATGCCATCGATAATCGCCGGACAAATAGCTGCACAAAGCCACGGAGTGGGATCAATGCCTTCAAAACCGGGAACAATTCGCAGCGGACTTTTACGGGTCGAGTCACAACTTTGTGCTACGCGAGTGGATAAACAATCCGGAATATTTTCTCGTGGGTGGGGAGTATCACCTATGTAAATCGGATGCGCAGTTGATTTGGATACCTCTGCCAACAATTTACGTTGTCCATCGTCCCACCACTTATCCCAGTCCGTGTAACCAGCAGGGGGAGTGAAGTATTGAAAACTGCTTGCAATCACCGCCTCGGGATGTATCTGTGCGATTCGTTTTAAAGAGTTCTTTCGCCATTTCGCACAATCTGCCATTTTGAATGCGCCATCATCTGGACGTACAGAGTCTGTAGAGGGGCAGGCAGATTTGGTTAATGAGATCAGTTTGAAACTGTACTTAATCGCGAGTTTTTCCAAAGCAGGAAACCATTGCGCTGCATGTGAATCACCATAGAGCACAATCGTAACCTTGGAATTTAAATCGCCATATGTACATGGTCCAGAAACTGAGCCGCCATGTGTGACGTGGCATTTATCGTCATTTACTTTAGGTTTTGCTATGACACGAGCAAAGTCAAACTTTTGTACTGTTGTTCCACTTGTTGTAATGACAGATGAAGCAGTAGAACTAATAGTAATCCCCATTAACGCAGAAATTATGGTTATGACAATTGCCCCCGTAAATGTGGCACGTGAATTGATTTTGCTATATCGAATCGGTTGTTCAACATATCTACTCGTCAGCTCAGCTAGGAGAACTGTCAGCAAAATGCAAAGAATTCTCTCCACAAAATTTAAAGGTCGCCCTAATGCCACACTTGGTAGAACAAGCGCTGGCCAATGCCACAAGTACAGTGGATATGAAATTGATCCAAGCCATTGACTTAATCGATTATTGCTTAATGCATTAAATGCTGGTGGCCAATTCCTAACTGTTGCTAGCAGTACAGCAGTTGCTAACACCGGCAATAAAGCCATTTTCCCTGGGAATGGCGTGTTTTCATTGAAATTTAAAACAGAGTAAATCAATGCAGCTATTGCAAGCCACGGCATGAATCTATTCTTAAAAGCAGTCGTAGGTAGGAAAACCAGTAATGCTCCGAAACCCAATTCCCACGCTCTAGTTGGCAGCGAATAAAATGCCCAAATGGGAGTTAATTGTGTGAAGATTATTGAAAGAATGAGAGATGCGGCAGTTGACGCAGCAATTCCAATAAATACTACGCGCTTACTTTTGCGAGCAAGAAAAATAAGAAATATCGGCCATAACAAATAAAACTGTTCTTCTACTGCCAAAGACCAGTAGTGGATAAAAGGCGAAGGAGTTGCGCCCAAGTTTTGATAATCATTTTGCCACCAAGCGAAAAGATAGTTGGACATATAAGTAGCTGCCGCAAAGAAATCACGTCCAAGAGTAGATCTGTTGATTGGAGGGAGAATCAGCCATGCAATGAGGGCCGTAATGAAAAGTACAAATACCGATGTTGGAAGAAGTCTACGAATGCGCCTTTGATAAAAAGCTTTTACGTCCAGACGTCCCGTTGTATCTATCTCTCGCAGAATTAATCCTGTAATAAGGTATCCGGAAATCACATAAAAGATATCGACACCAATGAAACCACCAGGTAAAAAGTGAGCATGGAAAACAACTACTAAAATCGCTGCTAGTGCGCGTAAACCTTGAATTTGCAGAATGTGCACTTTTAGGCAATCACCAAACTAGAAAGTCGAATGTTTGGAAATTTATTTGCTAATCTTTTTCGGCCATCAAGTGATTGAATTTCTAGTAGCGCAACTATCTGATTGACTTGGCCGCCAGCCATTTCAATTAGATCTATGGCAGCTTCTAAAGTGCCGCCAGTTGCAAGAACGTCATCAACTAACAGAACTTGTCGCGTATTTTTCAAAGCATCAACGTGAATCTCCAAGGTATCTGCGCCGTATTCAAGCCCATAGTTTTGTGAAAAAACCTCATGGGGAAGCTTTCCTGCCTTGCGAATTGGTACGAAGCCGCAGTTGAGTTGATTGGCAAGAGCTGATGCAAAAATGAATCCACGCGCTTCAATTCCGGCAACGACGTCGCACTCATTAGCAAAGGTGGCAAGTTCTGAAGTAACTGCAGAAAAGGCGTTTCCATCTGAAAGCAACGGGGTAATATCTTGGAAAAGAATTCCCGGTTTCGGATAGTCCGGAATCGGACGTATGAGAGCCAGGGCCTGCTCAACCTTCATGACCACATCCTAACTGCGTGTCCGAGAGGGGACTTGAACCCCTAATCCCTTGCGGGAACTAACACCTCAAGCTAGCGCGTCTGCCAATTCCGCCACCCGGACTAAGTGCTGGGAAAGGATAGCAATTGGGTGAGAGAATGGCTAAATGACTACAACATCACGCACTGAACTAGAAAATGAAGTAATCAGAATTTGCCAAGAGTTGATCCGTATCCCATCGGTCAATTTTGGTGATGGAAAAGGTGATGAAAAAGCTGTAGCTGAGCATGTGATGAAACTTCTCTCCGAAGTTGGAATTGAATCCAAGATGTATGAGTCCGCACCTGGTCGATGCAACGTGGTTGCAAGGATCAAGGGAACGGATTCATCTCGTCCTGGACTTGTTTTGCATGGTCACTTAGATGTTGTTCCTGCAAATGCAGATGATTGGTCCGTTGATCCATTTTCTGGAGAAATCCGTGACGAGATGATTTGGGGTCGCGGCGCAGTTGATATGAAAAATATGGATGCCATGATGTTGGCAACTGTTCGCGATTGGGCGCGCACAGGTTATAAACCTTCTAGAGATATCGTTTTGGTTTTCTTTGCCGATGAAGAAGCTGGTTCTATTTATGGATCGCACTGGATGGTAGATAAGCATCCAGAAGTCTTCGCTGGTTGCACGGAGGCGGTTTCAGAAGTCGGTGGATTTTCTGTCACCGTTGCAGGTGGAAAGCGTTTGTATCTAATTGAAACTGCTGAAAAAGGCATCCACTGGATGAAGTTGACTGCCCATGGTCGAGCCGGACATGGTTCAGTCACAAATAGTGAGAATGCACTTACTCGCTTAAGTGAAGCGGTGGCAAGAATCGGTAATCACCAGTGGCCACAGCGTTATAGCAAAACGGTTAAAGCTTTCTTTAAAAAAGTAGCAGATGAAACCGGCAAAGAGTATGACGAGAAAGATTTAACTCCGCTGCTTAGCGAACTAGGTTTTGCCGCAAGAATGGTCGGCGCGACGTTGCAAAATACGGCCAATCCAACAATGTTAGAGGCGGGCTACAAAGCTAATGTAATTCCTGGTTCGGCAAGTGCGGTTATTGATGGACGATTCATTCCAGGTTTTGAAGATGAACTCAACCAAACAATCCAATCACTGATTGGGCCAGACATAACTATCGAAACCATCACAACTGACAAAGCATTAGAAGTTCCATTTGAAGGCGATCTTGTTGAAGCCATGTGCGCTGCAATTTTGCTAGAAGACCCGGAAGGCATCCCAGTTCCATATGTAATGAGTGGCGGAACTGATAACAAAGCGTTGGCCGAATTAGGAATTATCGGTTACGGATTTTCTCCATTAAAACTTGCTGCAGATTTTGACTTCATGGCGCTTTTCCATGGAGTTGATGAACGAGTTCCACTTGAAGGACTCACTTTTGGCGTACGAGTTTTAAAAGATTTTCTAGAACACGCTTAAGCGCTTACATCGTTGAGAGCTTCGCGCACAATTTGCGGAAGGGTAATTTCTTCGGTCTTTAGAACCCCACGCAACTGAGCGCCTGTGCGCGCACCAATAATCGTGCTCGTGACTCCCGGTGCATCTCGTACCCAAGACATCGCAACTTCAAGAGGGGAGTAACCCAACCCACTTGCCGCAACACTCACGGCTTCGACAATTCGATTGCAACGAGCATTTAAATACGGCGCAATGTCTTTTGCAAAATGAGGCGCAGCTCCTCTGGAATCACTTGGTACGCCGTTTTTATATTTTCCAGTCAGTACGCCTTTTCCTAGAGGTGACCAAGCAAGGAAACCTGTTCCACAAGCATCAGCGCTATCGAGAACTTCATTTTCAACTTCGCGATTTAAAAGTGAGTACTCATTTTGCACTGTAGTTAGTGGAGCTTTAGCTGTATTACTTGCTTGCTTTGTAGCTGAAAGGGCTAACTGCCAGCCGTTAAAATTTGAAACTCCGACGTATCTGGCACGTCCGCTTGAGTATGCATAATCTAAAGCTGAAAGTGTGTCATCAATTGGAACAAATGGATCCCACGCATGAACTTGCCAGATATCTACAAAATCAGTGCCTAACCTAGACAGAGAACGATCTAACTCTGCGATTAAGGCATGGCGTGAATTATCAATTGTTCTAACGCCATCAGGAAAAGTTAATCCTGCCTTTGTAGCGATAACAATTTCATCTCGCTTGAACAATGCGCCTAAAAGACCGCCAATTACACGTTCGCTATCGCCGTCTCCATAAGTCGCGGCGGTATCTAAGAAATTTCCGCCAGCATCGATATATGCGCGACATTGATCGGCAGCTTCATGCTCATCGGTATCTCTACCCCAAGTCATGGTCCCTAAACCCAGACGCGAAAGCATCAATCCACTATTTCCTGCTTTTCGCATTTGCATGGACAGACCCTAGCAACTCATATAAGGAAAACCTGCGATAACCTTTGTGTTATGCAATTAGTTTTAATTCGTCATGCGCATTCAGAGGCCAATGCAAAGGGCGTGCTATCTGGACGTTTGCCGGGTATCCATCTCTCAGATAAGGGTAAAGAGCAATCTGCGCTTCTGGCACAAAGACTTGGTCTATTTCCAATAAAACAGTTACGAATAAGCCCGATGGTGCGTTGCTTAGAAACAATTGAACCGTGGCTCAGTGAAAACAAAGCCAAAATCAAAGCTCCTATAGTTGATGAAAACTTGTCAGAAGTGGATTACGGAAAATGGAGCGGGAAGAAACTGGCGGTTTTATCTACAAACAAATTGTGGAAAGTTGTACAAGAGTCTCCAAGCGCTATGTATTTTCCAGAGGGCGAAGGACTTGCGCATATGCAACAACGAGCTATGTCCTCCGTCCACGAAAGCTTGAACATAAAGGGTAAAGGCGCCGTTGTCTTAGTTAGTCACGGAGATGTTATTAAGGCCATTATTGCTAGTGCCTTGGGTATGCATCTTGATGATTTTCAGCGAATTGTTATTGACCCGGCCTCAATAAGCATCCTAGAATTTCACAACAAAAAGGCCCGCATTCTATTACTCAATGACGTTCGTTCTACAGTCACCGACTCCTTGCGTGCACCGAAACGAAATCAAAACTTGCTGGGTGGTGGCGCAGGTAGATGAGTCAGAATTTTGAAAATGTCGATCGTTTTGTCGCTGGAACGGTTGGTCAACCAGGGGAGCGTCAGTTTTTTCTTCAAATAAGAAGCGGAAAAAGATTGATAACCGCTTCGCTCGAAAAAGCACAGGTTCAAGCACTGGCGGAGCGAATAGACATACTTCTCAAACAAATAGCCAAAGATGATTTTTCAATTTCCAACATAAAAATCTCTATTGATGATCAGCCGCTCGAACAACCTATTGAAAATGATTTTTCAATAGGCGCGATATCTATTGCCTGGGAGAGTGAAATCAAGGTTGTTGTCGTTGAGTTTTATGCAATTAATGATGTCGATTCAACTCTGGGTGAGGATGATGAGGAACCAGAAATCACATTTGCGTTAACCGTTGCTCAAGCTAAATCATTTGTGTCAAGAAGTAACGCAGTTGTTGGAGCGGGACGTTTACCGTGCCCTTTCTGCGGAATACCTATTGATCCACGCGGACATCTATGCCCGAGGGCTAATGGATATCGACGATAAATTCAAATTATTATCACACGGCGAACTTGTAGTGACAGCTCGCTTAGTCGATGCATCCAACGCCACTCTTTTTGCACAGGCTTCAGATTCAATAAATGAAATCAATTGCATCTATAAACCCATCGCAGGTGAACGACCACTATGGGATTTCCCTGATGGATCTTTGGCGGATAGAGAATTTGCAGCATTTCTAGTCAGCAATTATTTAGGTTTGAATATTGTGCCGCTAACAATTCTTCGTGAAGGGCCTTATGGGCTCGGAATGGTCCAGGAGTGGATTGAAATTGATGAATCAATCGATCTTGCTGGGTATTTTTCTCAAGATTTACCTGAACTAAGGAAGATGGCGCTTTTTGACGCAATCATCAACAATACTGATCGCAAAATCGGACACCTCTTACCGACCCCCGAAGGTTCCCTTTTCGGTTGCGATCACGGGGTAACTTTCCACCACGAAGACAAACTGCGAACTGTGCTTTGGCAGTGGGCTGGAGATAAATTAACAAATAACGAGATCACAACCTTAAAGAAATTAGTTTCTGGGATTGAATCAGAACTGGATCTATCACCTTTTCTAACGGAGCAAGAGATTCAAGCCTTAATTGATCGAGTTCAGAAATTAATTTCCACTGAGCTGATGCCCACTCCAAATCCTGATTGGCCAGCGATACCTTGGCCCGCTTTTTAACCTCAAAGTAACTATCATTTAGCCATGAAATCCTGGCCTGGAACCGTTGTTCCAACATTGGCGCAAGAAAGAGTTTTACCAGTTTTAGAGCTAACCGATTCAAAGTCATTGAAAATTCAAGACGTAAAAGTAAAAGACGTTTACCGGATGTATGTCTGTGGAATCACCCCATATGACGCAACTCATTTAGGTCACGCCGCAACTTACTTAACTTTCGATTTAATCAACCGATATTTACGGGCTCAGGGCTCAACTGTTAAATATGTTCAAAACATTACTGATATCGACGATCCGCTTTTGGAGCGTGCAAAGCGCGATAAAGTTGATTGGCAAGAATTGGCACTGTCGCAAATCGATCTTTTTCGCTCAGATATGGTTAATCTTCGAATCTTGCCCCCTGATCATTACATTGGCGCAGTTGAAGCAATTGATTTGGTAACACAATCAATTTCAGCTCTTCAAGAAGCTGGAAGCATTTACCCGATAGATAATGATCTCTACTTCAAGAATTATTCATCGTCCGAGTTCGGCAAACTTTCCCATTTGAACAAGGCTGAAATGGCGAAAATTTTTTCTGAGCGTGGCGGAGATCCAACTCTTACGGGAAAAATTGATCCTTTGGATTGTCTGGTTTGGATGGCAAAGCGTGAAGGTGAACCTGGATGGCCATCAATACATGGGTTAGGTCGCCCCGGTTGGCACATAGAGTGCACGGCAATTGCGCTTAAATACTTGCAGCCCTTAGCCGATGAACAAACTTGCATCGACATTCAGGGAGGCGGAAGTGATTTGATTTTCCCTCACCATGAAATGTGCGCATCGCAAGCACGCGTAATCACTGGCAAAGAATTGGCAGAGCACTACGTGCATAGCGCGATGATTGGTTTAGATGGTGAAAAAATGAGCAAGAGCAAAGGGAACTTAGTTTTTGTCTCTACTCTTGTAAATAGTGGTGTTGATCCAATGGCGATTCGATTCGCGCTCATGTCAGATCATTACCGTAATGATCGAATGTGGAGCCAAGCTGTTTTAGAGTTGGCCCAAAATCGAATTGCGTTGATTAAACAAGCAATTATGTCTAAGAATTGCGCTCCAACTGAAACTGTTATTAGCGAGATAATTAATTGGTTGGCTCAAGATTTAAATACTTCCAATGCATTGAATTCAGTAGATCTATGGGCGGCTGCAACTCTAGCCGGGGCAAACGGGGGAGATAAGCAAGAGTTATTAACCACTCTTGATGCTCTTCTTGGGCTTAGTTTCTAATCCTTATTCCTTCTGCGCAAATATCTTTCGAATTCTTTAGCGATGGAATCACCTGAAACATCAGGTAATTCGGCCGCATCCTTGGAATCTTCAAGAGCCTTCACGTACTCGGCAACATCACTATCTTCTTTGGCCATTTCGGTTACATCCTTTTCCCATTCGTCAGCGGCCTCGGCCAAATCTGCGAGTGGGATATCAACATCTAAGAAATCTTCTAACGCGTTAACTAGAGCCAAACTCGCTTTTGGCGAAGGCGATGACGATGCGTAATGTGGAATGGCAGCCCATAATGAAATGGCATCAATTCCTCTTCGCATACAGGCATCACCAATGATTCCTAAGATTCCAGTAGGTCCTTCATATCTGGAAACTTCTACACCTAAACGCTTCGCTATTTCAGGATGTGCACCGCTACCACTTACTCCAATAGGACGTGAATGTGGCACATCTGCAAGCAATGATCCCAACGTAATAACGAGAGATACTTCTAAGTCATCTGCCAGATCTAAAATTTCGCGAACAAATGTTTTCCAGCGCATTGACGGTTCAGTACCCTTAACAATGACTAAATCACGGTCAAAGTGCGGAAGAGCTATTCCAAATATTTCCGTAGTTGGCCAAGTAATATTTCTTATCTGCGAATCATCTACAAAGATATGCGGGCGATTGACTTGGAAATCGTAATAATCTTCAGATTCAATATCTGCTATTAATTCTGGAACTACTTCATTATCTACATCTTGCCAAACTGATAAAAGATGCTCGATTGTTCCTGTCGCAGCTTCACCGGCATCGTTCCATCCTGAAAACCCCAACACCATGATTGGATTTCTCAGCGCAGGAATGTGGTGAATCTCCATAGGGTTAAACCTTAGGGTAACCTTTGCAAAATCTGCCAACTGTTGCAGGGAAATCCGGAGTTGTCGTGAAAGCTTTTTTTGATGCCATATTTTTCGATATGGATGGACTCTTAGTTGACTCTGAACCGCAATGGCTTGAATCTGAGCAAGAAATCACCGCAGAATACGGTTACCAATGGCGGCTAGAAGATCAAGTTGCCTGTTTAGGTGGGCCACTTAGCCGGGTGGGTGAATACATGCACAACAAGTGCGGCAATGCGCAAACTCCTTCGTTTTTCACCGAAAAACTCATCTCTGTGCAGGCAGCAAAAATGCTGGGCCAGACACCATTAATGCCTGGTGCTTTTGAGCTTGTGAAATCTTTGCAAGCCAATGGAGTAAAAACTGGACTCGTATCAGCAAGTCCGCGAATTATCGTTGATGCCGTTCTTTCAAATATCGGTTCTGACCTTTTCCCATTTTCAATCTCAAGTGATGATGTCACCCAAACAAAGCCGCACCCTGATGCCTACCTAAAAGCTGCAGCTATAACTGGAAGCGAAATTGGAGATTGTCTTGTTTTTGAAGATTCTCTGACAGGTGTAGCGGCAGCAACTAGTAGTGGGGCTTGGCTAATCGCGGTTCCACATTTAGTCACAGTTGAAGAGAGTGCGCGAGTTCGCTCAATAAAATCCTTGGAGAAAATCTCTTTTGATCTGCTTGGAAAACTTTGGTTGGATTTCACATATCCAATTTAATTATTATGCGCCGGACAAATGCTTTTAAAAAAACACCAATCGCATAAACGACTTGGTTTAGGTGGCCAATAGTCTTTCTCCATAGAAGCTGAAATATCTTTTGCCACTCGGATGAGTATCTTTTCTGTTGCGGCCATATCAGTAAGTGTTGGCATACTTTTAACTAATTTTCCATCACCTAAATAAATTAACTGCAACAGGCGTGGTAATACGTTATGAGTTTTAAAGTATAAAAGGGCATAAACTCTGAGTTGAAAGAGGGCCTTTTCTTCCCAAGCTGGCTTTGGGGCTTTACCTGTTTTGTAATCAATGATGCGAACTTCACCCGTAGGTGCAACATCTAGTCGGTCCACATAACCATGTAAGTAAATCTCTTGCGATAAGTCATTTTCAAGATGTAATTCACGGTGCGTCGCCTCGAATTGTGAAGGGTTTTCAAGTGTGAAGTAGGTGCGCAGCAGAGCTTCAGCGCGATCTAGCCACTCCTTTTCACTTGTAACCATCTCAAAAAGTTCCGGTTTTTCTTCCTGCTGCGCTAACCAGCGCGAAGGCAACAAATCGATTGCAGTTTCTGGGGTTCTAGCTTGTGCTGGATTTTCAAATAAATCATGGAGCACGGTGTGTACCAAGGTGCCACGTTCTGCATCTAAAGAAGGTGGTTGAGGAAGTTGATCGATTACACGATATTTATACAGTTGAGGACAGTTTTCAAATTCACTGACTCGACTGGGAGATAGGCGTAATGGTTCGGTACTCATGTACGGCAACATACCCGCACTTAGCCCTGATATTTGACCTAAGATGCTCCCGTGTCTAATCAAGGTTTTTTCGCAGAGGGCGATCGGATTCAACTGACCGATCCTAAAGGAAAGCTTTATAGCTTTACGATTACGCCCGGAAAAGAATGGCATACACACAAGGGCTGGATAACCCACGATGATTTAATCGGGATGCCTGAAGGCTCGGTGGTTAGTACAACAGCAGGTTTGAAATTTACTGCCTTTAAGCCATTACTTGCGGATTACGTTTTAACTATGCCACGCGGAGCAACGATTGTTTATCCAAAAGATGCTGCAATGATTATTGGGTTGGCTGATGTTTTTCCTGGTGCACGTGTCTTAGAAGCCGGCGTTGGGAGCGGGGCTCTTACAATCTCATTACTACGAGCTGTTGGCGAAAATGGAACAGTTCATTCGGTTGAACGTCGTGCTGATTTTGCCGAAAACGCA
>WLCU01000100.1 GCA_009705165.1 Actinomycetota bacterium
ATGATGCGACGTGCGGAAAAAATGTGGGATGTTTCGCGCGAGCCTTTTATTGAAAACGAGCTTAGATCCGTGTTCTCGCTTTTAAAACGTTTCTCCTTGCTCCGAGATCTTAAAGTAATTGCACCGTGGAAATCGCTGCGTCAGTTGGCCGAAGAGTCGATGCCCGACAAACATCTACGATTCATCCTTGATCGCTATGCCACATACAGTGGCTCTGATCCACGTAAAGCTCCTGCAGTTTTAGCATCAATTGCCTTCGTTGAAGAAAGCTTTGGCGCATGGCACATATCGGGCGGCCTCGGAGTTTTGGCGAAATTAGTTCATGAACGCGCAGAGAAAACTGGAGTTAAATTTCATTTAAACTCCCCCGTCCAAAAAATTAATGTACATAGAGGAAAAACGACGGGCATAACGTTAGAGACTGGTGAGGAAATTTTGGCTGATGCCGTTGTTGCCAACGCAGATGCATCACTTATTTACAACCACTTAATAGCTAAAAAGATTCGAAAACTTAAGAAAGTACGAAAAAATCTCGCTAAAGCCGATCCATCTCTTGCTGGATTTTCGCTCCTACTTGCGATGCGCAAAGATGAAACTGAGCCATTGAGCCATCACACAGTGCTTTTTCCAACTGACTATGACAGTGAATTTGACGCTATTTTCAATGAGAAAAAGCCTGTCACAGAGCCGACCATCTATATTTGCGCGCCTCATGATGCGGCAATGAGCAATGATGAAAATCTTGAGAGTTGGTTTGTCTTAGTTAATGCACCAGCACATGGTCCTAATGCCTTTGATTGGAACAATCAAGAATTTGCTCATGACTATGCCAATAGCATTATTGATCAGATAGAGTCACGCGGAATTCCGGTGCGTTCACGTTTGGAATCTCTCACCATAAGAACACCTGCCGATTTAGAAAATGCAGTTCGCGCACCTGGTGGATCCATTTATGGAACCTCAAGTAATGGAGCGCGTGCAGCTTTCATGCGCGCTAAGAATCGTTCACCGATTAAAGGTTTGTATTGCGTTGGAGGATCTGCTCACCCTGGTGGCGGATTACCTTTAGTTGGATTGAGTGCCGAAATGGTTGCTAATGCAATTGGGAACGTGCATAACGCAAAACCATTAAGAAACCACTAATCTGTAAAATTAAAAACCCAAGAGATAGAGCAAATACTCCAGGCAAATTTAACTGCCACATAATTAATGTAATAAAAAGAAAACTTGCCCGTATAGGTCTTTCGGCTGGAGTAACTACTCCGATATTTGTTATTCCGAGTGAAACTAACTTTGCGCGTGCATATTCTTGAAACGAAGCAACGCACCACAGGGAAATCACTAACCATGCGGGAACTCCAATGACATAAAGCGCATAAAGCCAAAATGCTTCACTTACACGGTCAACTACTGAATCCAAAACTGCGCCCCACGCACTTTCACGTTGCTGGAAAATTGCAACGCTTCCATCAATACCATCACAAAAAAGTGAAAAGACTAGAAATACAACAGCCCACCATGTAGATGCGGTTAATGCCGTTGCAATCGCGCTAATTAATCCAAAGAACGTCAGAACATTGGGGCTTATTCGAAGCAACGTTGCAATCAACCCAAAACGATAGGAAATTCGTAGCCACCATGCGACTACTCCCGTGACCGGGGCGTCGTTGTGCAGCGAACTCCACCGGGAGTTGAAATCTTCTAAAGTGCGGACTACCACTATGTGAGGGTACCGTTACGCCGTGAGTTCAGAGAATCAAAGCCGTCTTGTTTCGGTGCGCCATGAGGTTGAGGAAGAACTTCGCGCTTTTCTCACTCGTCAAAGCCATTATCTGAACCAAATCTCTTCGGACTTATCTCCTGTATCAACGGCCATTACTTCTTTTCTGCTAGATAGTGGAAAGAGGTTGCGCCCACTTTTTGCTTTTGCAGGTTTTGCAAGTGGCAAAGGTGTATTAGATAAAGCTTCTACGCGCGCAATGGCATCACTTGAACTCCTGCAAGCATGTGCACTCATTCACGATGATTTAATGGATGGATCAGATACCAGAAGAGGCAAGCCATCAATCCACCGCCATTTTGAAACCTTGCACATACAAGATGAGCTCGAAGGGTTTGCTCCGCAATATGGATTATCGGCTGCGGTCCTGCTTGGAGATTTGTCGCTTGTTTGGGCAGATCAAATGTTGAACTCTGCCGGACTTACACCTAAGCAACTTCTAGATGTCGTGCCCATCTATGACGAGATGCGAGTTGAGTTAATGGCTGGGCAGTTCTTAGACATTCACGAACAAACTCAAAAGCACACAGATCTTGATCGCTCAATGAAAATTGCCAGATACAAATCTGGAAAGTACACAATTGAACGCCCACTGCACATGGGTGCTGCGCTGTCTTCTCATTCAACGCCAGAGTTGATGCATGCTTTATCTGAATATGGACTCCCACTAGGGGAAGCTTTCCAATTCCGCGATGACCTTCTAGGTGTTTTCGGAGATCCGTCATTAACTGGAAAACCTGCAGGAGATGATTTGCGAGAAGGAAAACGCACAGCCTTAATTGCAATGACCGATGCCCGCTGTAGCGAAGCGATGCGTGAAGAAAGCCGTAAGTACTTCGGGAAAAATGATCTAGATGACAAAGGAATCGCAATCTTGCAAGACATGATTATCTCAACCGGTGCAAAAGAAGAGCTTGAAACCATGATTGATGACCTGACAGGACGCGCAATGAACGCAATTGAAAATCCAGCTATCGACGAAGGTGCTCGAACATTCCTTACAGAATTAGCACTAATCGCAACAAAACGGAGTAAGTAAATGGTTGCACGTGTAAAAGGCCCAACCGATCATGTTGTTATTGTTGGCGCAGGCCTTGCAGGATTAAGTGCAGCCTTGCGTCTTGCCGGCGCGGGCCGAAAAGTTACCGTCCTTGAACGCGAAAGTGTTCCCGGAGGTCGAAATGGCCTACTTAATAAAGACGGCTATTCATTTGATACGGGTCCAACAGTTTTAACTATGCCTTCTCTCATTAACGATGCATTTAACTGCGTTGGTGAAGATATGAAGGATTGGTTAGAGCTAACTCCACTCACGCCTTTATACCGTGCTTTTTATGCCGATGGCTCTCAATTAGATGTTCATTCAGATACCGCTGAAATGGAAGCAGAGATTGCCCAACACATAAGTGGCGCCGAAGCTGCCGGTTATCGTAAGTATGTAGATTTTGTGACTAAGTTATATAAATATGAAATGAATGACTTCATTGATCGCAATATTGATAGCCCATTTAATCTTCTTACTCCTAACTTAGCTCGATTAATCGCACTCGGTGGTTTCCGCAAGCTTTCACCTAAAGTCAATCAATTTATGAAAGATCCACGTTTGCAAAAGGTTTACTCATTTCAGGCCATGTATGCAGGCGTAAGTCCCCAGCAAGCACTTGCAATCTATGCAGTTATTGCTTACATGGATTCAGTTAATGGAGTTTTCTTTCCAAAGGGTGGAATGCACGCAGTTCCACGAGCTTTGGCAGCAGCTGCCCAAAAACACGGAGTGGTCTTTAAATACAACACAACCGTGTCACAAGTAGAAGTAACAAATGGTCGAGCTAAGGCTGTTATTACTGAAGCTGGAGAGCGTTACGAGTGCGATGCAGTAATTCTTAATCCAGATCTACCCGTTGCCTACCGCGATTTATTAGGTAAAACGCCATTATCTGTAAAGCGCTTAAAGTACTCGCCTTCTTGCGTGACGCTACTTATTGGTTCAAATAAAAAATATGACCACACCGCTCACCACAATATTCACTTTGGTCATTCATGGGATGGTGTTTTTGATGAGTTAATTAATCAAAAGAAGTTAATGAGCGATCCCAGCATTCTTGTAACCGTTCCAACACATGATGATCCAGAACTTGCCCCACCTGGCAAAAACTCTTATTACGTTCTATTTCCAACGCCAAACTTAGATGCAGATATCGACTGGACTAAACAGGCCAAGCCATATCGCGATCAGATGATTAAAACCATTGAAGCGCGTGGTTACAAAAGTTTCGGCGATTCGATTGAAACCGAAGTTGTCACTACACCCCTAGATTGGAAAAATCAGGGAATGGAAATGGGTGCACCTTTTGCTAGTGCACATACTTTTTTTCAGACAGGTCCGTTTAGACCACGAAATATGGCGCAAGGAATTGAAAACGTTGTATTTGCAGGATCTGGAACTCAGCCTGGTGTTGGAGTACCTATGGTTCTTATTTCAGGTCGCCTTGCAGCCGAACGCATTGTGGGACCAGTTAAGTAAATGGACCAACTGCAAGCTTCCTACGCTGAGTGCAAGAGATTAAACGCACTTCACGGCAAAACGTATTACTTGGCAACTTTATTGTTACCAAAATCGAAAAGACCTTACGTCCATGCTCTTTATGGTTTTGCCAGGTACGCCGATGAAATCGTGGATGATCTTGAATCAACATTGACCGTGCAGGAAAAATCAGATGCGTTAGGCACCTGGGGTGAAAAAATATTGCAGGATTTAAAATCTGGAAAAAGTGATGATGCGATTGGTCGCGCACTAATTGACACA
>WLCU01000101.1 GCA_009705165.1 Actinomycetota bacterium
AAGATTATGTAATGGCTGATGGAGATGTTGTTGAATTTAGGTTCAACGTTTAATCTTTTTAGATTTAAGCGCCGGTGTAGTACTTACCGATTTCGCTTAACGCCTTATCAAGCATTTCAAGACCAAGTTTTGCATCTTCAACACTGATGTTGCATGGTGGGCACAAGTGAATGCGGTTGAAGTTATTAAATGGCATCAAACCATTTTTCTTGCAGGCCGCAACTAGTTCATTCATGGCAGGACTTGATGCACCATAAGGGGCTAGAGGTTCGTGAGTTGCGCGATCGCTAACTAAATCAACGCCCCAGAAAACACCTGCACCACGGATATCACCAATAACTTTGTGCTTCTTAGCAAGTTCAACAAGGCCAGGACCCAAGATTGTTTCACCAATCATTGTGGCGTTTTCTAGCATTTTTTCTTCCTTCATGACATCAATAGTTGCAACGGCAGTTGCACATGCCAATGGGTGGCCCATGTAAGTAAGGCCTCCAGGGAATACTTTTTCATCAAATGTCTTTGCAATGGCATCACTAATTACTACGCCACCAAGCTGTACATAACCGGAAGTAACTCCTTTAGCAAAAGTAATTAAATCTGGAACAGCCTTTTGACTCTGATATGCAAACCACTTACCTGTACGACCAAAGCCTGACATAACTTCATCAGCAATCCACAAAATTTTGTACTTATCGCACAATGCACGAATTCCTTCTAGATAACCAGCTGGTGGAACTAATACACCAGCAGTTCCTGGAATTGATTCAATCAAAATCGCAGCAATTGTGTTTGGGCCTTCAAAGATAATTGTTTGTTCAAGATGCTCTAATGCACGCTTGCACTCTTCTTCTTCGCTTTGGGCCCAGAAAGCCGTGCGATACAAATAAGGTCCAAAGAAATGCACATGACCAAATGCAAATTCATTTGGGAAACGTCGTGGATCTCCCGTTGCATTTATGGCGGCGCCAGTATTTCCGTGGTACGAACGATAAGTTGAAAGTACTTTGTGCTTATGTGTATGCAAACGTGCCATGCGGATTGCATTTTCGATTGCATCTGCACCACCATTGGTAAAGAAAACTTTGGCAAAGTGATCACCGGCTAATTCAACGACGCGTTGTGCCGCTTCATTACGGGCATCATTGGCATGTTGAGGCGCAATAGTAGTTAAAACTTCAGCTTGATCTTGAATAGCCTTCACAACTTTTGGATGCTGGTGGCCGATATTTGTAAAAACTAATTGTGATGAGAAATCTAAATATGTTTTTCCTTCATGATCCCAAAACCTAGAACCTGAACCACTTGCAATTGGCATAGGCGAAATTGCACCTTGGGCTGACCATGAGTGAAATACATATTTATGGTCGGCAGCGCTAACGGCAGCTTGCTTAGCAGGATCGTTGATTGGTGTACTCATGAAAGTGACCTTTTACCTTTTTATATAGTGGCACGTTGGTGGCGTCATCTTAACGCCTCAAGTAGATTGCACCTATGACTCAGATAACGCATTGGATCAATGGCGCCCTTGATACACAAAAACCAGAACGCACGGGGGACATCTTCAACCCGGCTACTGGAAAAGTAACAGGAACGGTTGCCTTTGCAAATGCGGCAACGGTGGATACCGCAGTAAATGCGGCGACCACAGCCTTTGCCGAATGGCGCCATAGTTCATTGACCAAACGCACCCAAGTTCTGTTTGCTTTTCGCGAACTGGTTCAGCAAAACAAAGAAAAGATTGCAGCCCTTATTACTGCCGAACATGGAAAAGTCTTAAGTGATGCAGCGGGCGAAGTAACACGCGGACTAGAGGTTGTTGAGTTTGCTTGTGGAATTCCACATCTATTAAAGGGTGGATTTTCTGAAGAAGTTTCAACAGGTGTTGATGTGTACTCAATTCGCCAAGCGCTTGGCCCAGTTGCAATTATTTCTCCATTCAACTTTCCTGCGATGGTTCCAATGTGGTTTTTCCCAGTTGCAATTGCATGTGGAAACACCGTTGTTGTAAAACCATCTGAAAAAGATCCTTCAGCTGTGATGTTCTTGGCGCAGTTGTGGAAAGAAGCCGGTTTACCTGATGGTGTGTTTAATGTTATCCATGGTGACAAAGAAGTTGTAGATGCATTGTTGGTTCACCCTGGAATTAAATCAATTTCATTTGTTGGTTCAACTCCAATTGCCCGTTATGTGTATGAAACTGGCACTAAAGCTGGAAAGCGCGTACAAGCACTTGGTGGCGCAAAGAACCACATGATTGTTTTGCCAGATTCAGATCTTGAACTCGCCGCAGATGCTGCAATTAACGCAGGCTTTGGATCAGCCGGTGAGCGTTGCATGGCGATTTCTGCAATCGTGGCCGTTGAACCAATTGGTAACGCACTTGTTGCACGCATTAAATCCCGTATGGCAAACATTGTTACTGGAGATGGCACAAAGGGCAGTGACATGGGTCCTCTAGTTACTGCAGTGCACCGTGACAAAGTTGCTTCTTACATCGAAGCAGGCAGTAAAGATGGTGCAACTGTGGTTGTTGATGGCCGCGATCTAAAAGTTGAAGGCGATGGATTCTTCCTTGGGCCAACTCTGCTAGATAACGTGACACCAAAGATGTCGGTATATACCGACGAAATCTTCGGGCCGGTATTAAGCATTATTCGGGTCAATACCTATGACGAAGCGTTAAATCTTGTTAATTCACATCAATACGGCAATGGCACAGCAATCTTTACTAACGATGGTGGCGCGGCACGTAGATTCCAAAACGAAGTTGAAGTTGGAATGGTCGGAATCAACGTTCCTATTCCTGTTCCGATGGCTTACTACTCATTTGGTGGCTGGAAGAACTCTCTGTTTGGTGATTCACACGCACACGGAACTGAAGGTGTTCACTTCTTTACTCGAGGCAAAGTTGTTACTAGCCGTTGGTTAGATCCAAGCCACGGCGGAATTAACTTGGGTTTCCCACAAAACGACTAATTAACTCCAGATTCTTTGCGGTAATTAGTCCATATCAAGCCTCAAAGGTAAGATTGGCGATGTGATGGCCGGTAACTTGGCCTCAAGTAAGGCTTAGTTGTTCAGTAGAAACCGTTGGTTTCCTTAGGAAAGTAGTTTTCGTGGCCAAGACTCAAGACCATCTTAAAGACCTGCCTGTTAAAAAGCGCGAAAACCTTCGCAACGTAGCAATCATCGCTCACGTTGACCACGGTAAAACAACTCTTGTTGATGCCATGTTGTGGCAGTCAGGTGCTTTCGCTGCTTATAAGAAGCAGGACGAAGGCCAAGATCGCATGATGGATTCAATGGATCTTGAGCGCGAAAAGGGAATTACGATTCTTGCTAAGAACACTGCGGTAAAGCGCGGCGACACAATTGTTAACATCATTGATACTCCCGGTCACGCCGATTTCGGTGGCGAAGTTGAACGTGGTCTTGAAATGGTTGATGGCGTAATTTTGTTAGTCGATGCTTCAGAAGGCCCATTGCCTCAGACACGTTTCGTTTTGCGTAAAGCTCTTGAAAAGAATTTGCCGGTAATTTTGTTAATCAACAAAGTTGACCGCCCCGATTCACGTATCGCAGAAGTTGTCGATGAAGCTTACGAACTATTTTTAGATCTAGATGCAACTGAAGAACAGATTGAATTTCCAGTTGTTTACGCATCAGCAAAAGCTGGTCGCGCATCACTTAAGCGCCCAGCAGATGGTGGAATGCCAGAAGAAGAAAACCTTGATGTTTTATTTGACACTATCTTCTCTGCAATTCCAGCTCCGGTTTATCACGAAGGTGCACCACTGCAGGCACACGTTACAAACCTTGACTCCTCACCATTTCTTGGCCGCTTAGCTCTTTGCCGCGTCCGCGAAGGTGTTATCAAAAAGGGTCAATCTGTAACTTGGATTAAGACTGATGGAACTATGGAACGAGTAAAGGTTTCAGAGCTTTTGATTACTGAAGCGCTAGAGCGAGTTCCGGCGCTTGAAGCTCACCCAGGCGACATTATTGCGGTTGCAGGTATTGAGACAATTACTTTGGGCGAAACGTTAGCTGATAATGAAAACCCACATGCACTTCCTTTAATCATCGTTGATGAACCATCTATCTCAATGACTATTGGTATTAATACATCACCACTTGCTGGAAAGAGTGGAAAACTACTTACTGCCCGCCAAGTTAAAGGTCGTCTTGATGCCGAGCTAGTGGGTAACGTTTCACTTCGTGTGTTAAATACTGAACGCCCAGATACTTGGGAAGTACAGGGTCGAGGAGAACTTCAGCTAGCTGTGCTTGTTGAAATCATGAAGCGCGAAGGTTTTGAATTAACTGTTGGTAAGCCACAGGTAGTTATTAAGAAAATTGATGGAAAAATCCACGAACCGATGGAGCGTTTAACAATTGATGCACCTGAAGAATATCTAGGTGTTCTTACACAATTGATGGCACTTCGTAAGGGCCGCATGGAACAAATGGTTAACCACGGAACAGGTTGGATCCGTCTTGATTACAAAGTTCCATCACGTGGACTTATTGGTTTCCGTAC
>WLCU01000102.1 GCA_009705165.1 Actinomycetota bacterium
CAAAAGGCTGCAGTTGCAAAGGGTCACGAAGAAGTAATTGCACTCGGTGGACTTTATGTTCTTGGAACAGAGCGTCACGAATCTCGCCGAATCGATAATCAGCTGCGTGGTCGTTCCGGTCGTCAAGGCGATCCAGGAGAGTCACGTTTTTATCTTTCACTCCAAGATGAATTAATGCGCCGCTTCAACTCAGGCATGGTTGAACGCTTCTTAACTGCCGCAGGAATTCCTGAAGATGCACCCATAGAATCTAAGATGGTGAGCAACGCAATTCGTTCGGCACAAACTCAAGTTGAGTCACAAAACTTTGAAATGCGTAAGAATGTTTTGAAATATGACGATGTCATGAATCGCCAGCGCCAAGTTGTTTACGGTGAGCGCCGCATGGTTCTAGAAGGTGCAGATATTCAAGAGCAAGTCGCTACATTTGTCAGTGACACTTTGACTGCCTATGTTTCAGCTGCAACTGCCGAAGGATATGCCGAAGATTGGGATCTAGAAACGCTGTGGAGCGCACTTAAAACTATTTATCCAATCTCATTTACCATTGATGAACTAGTGGCCAAAGTTGGTTCACGAAGCGGTCTTGATGCAGATTTCTTGACTGCCGCCGTTGTTCAAGACTGTAAAGCCGCTTATGAAAAGCGTGAAGAGTCACTAGGTGCACAAGTTATGCGCGAATTAGAGCGCAAAGTTTTGCTTTCTGTCCTTGATCGCAAGTGGCGCGAGCATTTGTATGAAATGGATTATCTGCAAGAGGGCATCGGACTTCGTGCAATGGCACAACGTGACCCACTTGTTGAATACCAACGTGAAGGTTTTGATCTTTTCTCAGCGATGATGGATGCGATTAAAGAGGAGATTGCTGGCTTCTTGTTCAATATCGAGGTCACCGTAGAAGCATCAAGTAATGAAGTTACAGGTGCTGGCCTTGAAGCTAAATCCTTACCAACTTCAGGATTGCAGTACACAGCTGCCGACGAAAACGGTGTTAAGACAACAGGTGATGTTTCTCGAAACGCACCATGCCCATGTGGCTCGGGCAAGAAGTACAAACGCTGCCATGGCGGTGCTTAAAGCAAGGTAAGAGCGGTACACAGCCAGCGCTTATCTACACCTTCAAATCGCAACATGACTGATCTCAAACGGTTCTCAAAACGCACAGTGACAGTGGCTTCACAAATACCATCGAGTGGTTCTTGAATATGTATTTTGCGAATATGACCAACCTGTTTTTGTGAACCTGATTTACGAACGAGTTCAGAAAATATTCTGTGATGACATTGATTTGAAATCTGCCCAGGGGAGCGCCGGCCAGCCCAAATTTCAACGACATTACAAATAAATCTCTCTACCCACTGTGCCAGATTAGGCAGATCCTGTGCCGAAGTAGGCTCTGGCGCAAAGTCAGGGTCATATTCATCATCAAATCTTGATGGTACTAAATAGAGTTTTAGGCGTTGACCTTCAGGAAGTGTTGGCTTAGGTCGAAATATCTCCAGAAGCGGGTGCTTCCAATCTGCATCGTTTTCTGTGCAAAAGTGCTCGATAGGAAAACTGTTGATTATAACTTCTTCTTCAATTACTTTGTTTGTAGTCATGAAAGCAAGATTGCTAGTAAACCTGAGCGTACGCCTCAACCAAATTATTGATTTGTGACTCATCACAAAGGATGAGTGTGGATACCGCTTTCTAATGTGTGGGTTCGTCTAATTAGGTGCACCCATGAAACCAAGAAATTTAAAAAACTCGTCACGTATGCCACTAGCAATAACTCTCATCGTCTTATCTTTTCTTTCAGCCTTTCTACTTGCCAGCTTTTCACGCTCAACTACGTCGTATTGGACTGCAAGCGCTGATTTATCAGCAGGACATCAAATTAGTGCAAGTGATGTTGAATTAAGAGCGATGAATTTGGGCGATGCCTCAGATATCTACCTTGCAAAAGAACGTAGCCCAATAGGGCAGGTCGTTACTTCATCTATTGAACAAAGTGGACTTATTAGTAGTAACAGCGTTAGTTCGGCCGCATCAGGAATCACTAGTAGTGCGGTCCCAATTAATGTGCGTTCTGTAGATCTAGCTATGGGGATACAAGCGGGTTCACTTGTTGATATTTATTGGGTAGTTGATACACAAAACGGAGAATTGCCGCAAGATCCAATTCTAGTTTTAGGCGGCATTTTAGTTTTAAGCGCAGATGGCAAGAGTAAAAACTTTGGCACAGATGCTGCAGTCACTGTATCCGTCGAACACACTCAAGTTTTACGACTTCTAGCAGCCACCACAGTAGGCCGTTTGGTGGTGATTTCGACTCATGTCTAGCCAAGAACTTCCTGTCGTTATAACTGCGATATCCGATGCAGTTTTTGAAAGCTTTGTTTCTGGAACTCTTTTTGCACAAGGTTGGAGTGTGATTTTTCGAGCAATAGATAGCGAGGCTCTTGAAAAGTATTGCGAACTTAATCCTGAAATTGCAGCCACTTCGCTGTTGATTTTTTCGCCAGATTTAGAGGGAGTAACTCCTGAACAAATTGCACACCTAAACCTCAAAGTGAAACAAATCGTAGGTTTTTCAGCTTCACCAGAGGCAAACTCCGTTTTTCAGAATTTACATCAAGCACCAGCAACCATTACAGATCTTGTTAGTATTGTTCGAGGTTTTATAAGAACTCCAATGCTTCGACAAACCAATCAAAATCTCCGACAATCTCGAAATTCACATGTGATGGCAATTGGGTCAGCTGGAAGTGATACCGGATGTACAACGATTGCGTTGAATTTAGCTATGGAACTGAGCGTCATTGGAAAAACAACTCTGCTGATCGATGCAAATTTTCGTGCACCATCTGTCGCTGCCCTCATTGCAATTCGAAACGTTCAGAGTGAGCCTGGGTGGCGCAGTATTGCTCCCAAGCTCTCGATTGCTGAAATAACTCAGGATGAAGCTATAGACATCGCTGGATTTATGGAGAGAGCTGTTTCAAATTTCGACAATATCGTTATAGATCTAGGATCGATTTCAGGGCTTTCAAATCGCCTAACCGACCGACGCTGGACTTCGACTATGACGACGTGGTGTTGTGACCAAGGAGATGAATTAATGATTGTTGCTCGTCCAGATTTACTGGGAATTCACCGTCTTGAGCAGGTTGCGAATTTGATTGAGAAAACTTCTATTAGAAGTCGGTTGAGCTTTGTCTTGAATATGAGATCTGCCGGAAAGAAAGGAGAAGAGGAGGAATCAAAATTCTTAGCAATAACTACAAGATTGCGGCCTTTGTGCGTTCGGGTCATTGGGCGAGATGCCAGAGCGGCGGCAATGGCTCTAGAACAAAAAGCAACGTTAATTGAGGTAAATCAGCGCTCGGCTTTGCGAAAATCAATCGCAGCTATTGCCAGTGAAATCAATGCTTAACTTCTAATACTATTGAGGCATGCGGGCCTATCTTCCAATCACTCATTTGGAGTTGACCTCTTTTCTCGAATCCGGAGTGAAAAAGGTTGAAACTATTTTTGCCCCGACTCCTTTTTTTGTGGGGGATAACTCAGAGTTAGATGAAGAGGAAATTGAATACCTTTTATCACTTGAAGCTGCGCAAGAGTCTTTAGCCCTTCGCCAGTCAGAAAGTTCACCCGGGCTAGTTCTTGCTATTGAACTCGAGCCAGCACAGGTAAACCAAGTTGAAGATAAATCAGTAACGCTAAATTCAGATGTGTCATGGAACCAAGTGCAATGTGCACTTTTACTTTATCCCAATGATGAAGAGTTAATCTGGTTTGCAACGCAAGAAATCGCACTGAACTTGGGGGAGTGGAAGTAAAGTGCCACAGTTTGAAAATTTGATTCATGGTCGTAGTTCGATAACGATTGATCAAGCCCACAAACTCCGTGAGTTAGTTGCAGATTGGCAGTTGCTTTCTGATCTTTCCTTCGCAGATTTAATTCTGTGGGTTCCAATCAGAAAAGATATGAAAATGTGGCCTACAGGCCATGTTGCAGTTGCCCATATCAGACCAACAACTGCCGCGACAGTTTTTACCAATGATGTAATTGGCGATGAAGTAACGTGGGGAGCAAAAGCTAGAGTTGATGAAGCGCTTTCAAGCGGTGAAATTGTGCGCGATTCTGAAGCAGAGCTTTTTGGTGAGCTAATGATTAAGGAAGAAGCAGTTCCCGTCCACTTTGATGGCAATGTGATTGCTGTAATTACCCGCCATAGAAACGCTGAGTTAATGCGTTCACCGAGCCGACTTGAACTAAATTACCGTGAAATTGCACATTGTCTTTATCGTATGGTTGCAGAGGGGTCTTTTCCTTATAAAGATGCGGGGTCACTTTTTGAACCCGTACCAAGAGTTGGCGATGGATTAATTCGCCTAGATGTTAACGGTGTTATTTCTTTTGCTAGCCCAAATGCGCGCTCTGCATTTAGCCGAATGGGTTGGAAAAATGAGATAGAAAATCATAAGTTAGGCGAAGTTGCAGAGGCAGTAGCCAAGAATTCTCCTAATCCTCACGAAGAAGGCATTCGTAC
>WLCU01000103.1 GCA_009705165.1 Actinomycetota bacterium
GCACGTGTGGCGCGCGCAATGAAAGAAAACTTTGAAGGCTTGTGGCAATCACCAGAAGATGTTTTGACTACAACTTTTGACATCGGTCATGAAGAGTTAGTTATTGTGCGTGATATCGAGGTTTTTTCACACTGTGAACACCACTTAACTCCTTTCCATGGAGTGGCCCATGTTGGCTATATCCCTAGCGGAAAAATCACTGGTCTATCAAAGATTGCGCGCTTAGTAGATATGTATTCACGACGTCCTCAAGTCCAAGAACGCTTAACAACTCAAATTGCAGATGCAATGGTAGAAATTTTAAAGCCACTTGGCGTGATTGTAATAATTGATTGCGAACACTTGTGTATGTCAATGCGTGGAGTTAAAAAATCAAATGCTCGCACAACTACAAGTGCGGTTCGTGGTGTTTTACAAAATACTGCAACTCGTGCCGAAGCTGTCAGCCTAATAACTAATCGGTAGTAACCATGATTGTTATGGGCATTTTAAATGTCACACCTGATTCTTTCGCAGATGGTGGCCGCCATAACGATTTTGAAGCTGCAGTTAAACGTGGGCTAGAAATGATTGCCGAAGGCGTTGACATTATTGATATTGGCGGCGAATCAACCAAACCTGGAGCAGAACGTGTTCCGGAAACTGAAGAGTTAGCACGTGTAATACCTGTTATAGAAGCGTTGGCAAAACATGGCGCAACAATGAGTATTGACACTATGCGGGCATCGACGGCGAAAGCTGCAATCGAAGCTGGCGCGCAATTAATTAATGATGTTAGTGGCGGGTTAGCGGATGAACTAATGCTAGTAACTGCAGCACAATTAAATGTTCCATATATTGCTATGCACTGGCGAGGGCATTCAAAGGATATGAATTCTCGGGCGGTATATGGCGATGTTGTAACAGATGTGATTTCTGAACTCCAAGAACGAATTGATGCCGCACTTGATGCCGGAATAAGTCAAAATAATCTGATTATTGATCCAGGAATTGGTTTTGCTAAAGATGCCCATCACAACTGGGAAATCATTGATTCCATTGATCGATTTGTGGCCATGGGATATCCAGTTTTAGTTGGAGCATCGCGCAAACGCTTCTTAGGTGGCGATGATCCAGATCAACGCGAAAATGCAACAATCGCAATGACTAAAAGGCTTTCAGGTTCTGGCATTTGGGGAGTTAGAGTTCATTCTGTGAAACCACATAAGGAGGTCTTGAACGCATGAGCGATCAAATAATCCTAACTGGGATTCAAGGTTTCGGATATCACGGTCTCTTTGAACATGAACGCCAGGACGGTCAAGATTTCTTTGTAGATCTCTCCTTAAATGTTGACTTATCGGCTGCAGCGCAAAGTGATTTAATTGATGACACGGTTAATTACGCAGAGATAACTGATTTAGTTGTCGCTGAAATTACCTCAGAACCCGTAAACCTGATTGAAAAGTTAGCTGGAAGAATTGCAGAGCGAATTTTGCGAGATCATGTAAAAGTTTCACAGGTAACTGTTACGGTTCATAAACCCCAAGCACCTGTGGCCGCACAATTGAAAGATATTGCGGTCCAGGTTTCCAGAAAGCGATGAAAGCAGTAATTGCACTTGGTGCAAATATCGGAAACCCAAAAGAAAATTTGGATTTAGCCATAACCCTCTTGCGTGAAGCAACTGATTTAGTTTCAGTCTCAAGGTACTACGCAACCGCGCCAGTAGGTGGGCCAGAACAACCCGATTACCTAAACGCTGTTTGTATTGTTGAAAGCGAATTACCTGCCGTTGATTTACTTTCGCTACTACATGGTATTGAAAAAACTCTTGGCAGAGAGCGCATCGAACATTGGGGCCCTCGCACAATAGATTTAGATTTAATCCAGTATGGATCACTCTTAAGCAATAGTCAGGAACTTGCGTTGCCTCATCCAAGAGCGCACGAGCGGCGATTTGTTTTAGAGCCTTGGCAAGAGATTGAACCCGAAGCAATACTGCTTACGCACGGCAAAATCAGCCAGCTTTTGGCGCAATTGACTGAGTAGTCCTAAACTTATCTACATCTTGCCCGGTACCTGAAAGGACTGGAGCCTTAACGATGACTGTTTTAGTTCCCACTATGGGCGCCCTGCACAAGGGTCACCAAGCGTTGATTAAGCGTGCGCGCAGTATGAGCAAAGAGGTTGTTGTCAGCATTTTCGTTAATCCTCTGCAGTTTGAAAATAAAGATGATCTAGAAAAATATCCACGTAGCCCTGAAAGAGATATTCAGCTTGCAACTCTCGCTGGTGCGACTGAAGTGTGGATGCCTGATTATGAAGAGATTTATCCAGGCGAAATCACGCACTTAACCGCCGGGCCGCTGGGCAAAAAATTTGAAGGGCAATCACGCCCAGAACATTTTGACGGGGTAGTTACTGTTGTGAATCGTCTTTTTGAGATTGTTAAACCAACTGCAGCTGTATTTGGCGAAAAAGATTTCCAGCAGTTAGCGATTATCAAAGCTATGAAAAGTAAAGTTGAAATAATTGGGGTACCAACAGTTCGAGAATTTGATGGCCTGGCTTTGTCTTCGCGCAACGTCCGACTAACACAAGACGGGCGAGTAAGCGCAAACGTAATACATCGTGCATTAGCCGCTGCACATTTAGCTCCAACTGTTGCAATTGCTCAAGAAATTATTGACTCAACGCTTTCAACCGAACCCGCATTTAAATGTGACTATGCGGCAATAATCGATGAGAGTTCTTTTGAATTAGCTAGCGATGAAACTAAGCACAAAAGAGGGATTATTGCGGGTTGGATTGATGGAGTTCGCTTAATTGACAATATGACCATGGGACAGGGGCGATAAATGCTGCTAACAATTGATGTTGGAAACACCAACACAGTGCTTGGAATATTTAATGGAAATGATTTGGTCCGCTCTTGGCGAGTAAAGACTGATCCCCGTACCACTGCTGATGAATTATGGTTGCAATATCGATCACTAGTTGATGGCTTTGAAATTACAGGTCTATCTGTGTGTTCAACGGTGCCAGCAACTTTGCGCGAACTCCGCAGCATGATTGATGATTACTTTTCTGACATTAGAGTCACAATTGTTGAACCAGGGATAAAAACTGGCGTACCGCTTCTAGTAGATAATCCTAAAGAAATTGGCGCCGATCGAATTGTTAATACTTTGGCAGCCCACACTCTCTTCGGAGGCCCTGCAATTGTGGTTGATTTTGGAACCTCTACTAATTTAGACGTCGTCTCACCCAAGGGAGAATTTCTTGGAGGCGCGTTAGCACCAGGAATCGAAATCTCGGTTGATGCATTAGCTGCGCGTGCAGCCCAACTTCGCAAAGTTGAATTGATTCGACCAAAAAATGTAATCGGCAAAAATACTGTTGAGGCTTTGCAGTCGGGAACAATCTATGGATTTGCCGGCCAAGTTGATGGATTGGTGGATCGAATTACTGCTGAGCTTCGTGAGTCCTACGAAAGCGAACCAACCGTTATTGCAACCGGTGGTTTAGCGCCGCTAATTATTGGAGTTTCAGAAACTATCGACCATCACGAGCCGGATTTAACATTGATTGGGCTTCGCCTGATTCACGAACGAAATGCCTAACTAGGTAGACTTCGGCCCATTATGAGCACAGAAAATACGCCTATTGAAGAGGATCTGCCTGAGCAGCTCCGTATCCGCCGCGAAAAGCGTGCTTCGCTTTTAGCTGATGGAACTGAGCCTTATCCAGTTTCTGTGCCACGAACAAAATCTTTAAAAGAAGTTCGTGAAAAATACACAGGACTTGAAATCGATGTAGCAACGGGTGATATCGAATCTCTGACTGGGCGCATTATCTTCAAACGTGACACAGGCAAGCTTTGTTTTGCAACTCTCCGCGAAGGCGACGGCACTGAACTTCAGGCGATGTTTTCTTTAGACAAAGTTGGCCAAGAATCTATCGATTCATGGAAATCAGATATTGATTTAGGTGACATCGTTTCTGTTACTGGTGAAATCATCACATCAAAGCGCGGTGAACTTTCAATTCTTGCTAACTCATGGAAGTTAGCATCTAAATCACTTCGTCCATTGCCTAATGATCACAAGCCAATGTCTGAGGAAACTCGCGTTCGTATGCGTTATGTTGATTTAATTGTTCGCCCAGAGGCCAGATCAAATGCACGTCTACGCCCACAGGTTATGCGTTCACTTCGCGATACTTTTCATCAACAAGATTTCATTGAAGTCGAAACCCCAATGCTTCAGGTCATGCATGGTGGCGCTGCAGCTCGCCCGTTTAAGTCTTTCTCAAACGCCTACGACATGGATTTATTTCTTCGTATTGCACCCGAACTATTTCTAAAGCGCTGTGTTGTTGGCGGAATCGAACGCGTCTTTGAAATTAACCGTAATTTCCGTAATGAAGGCGCGGATTCTTCTCACTCACCAGAGTTTGCAATGATCGAGAGTTACCAGGCTTATGGTGACTGGCGTTCAATTGCCGATTTAACGCGCTCACTTGTTCAA
>WLCU01000104.1 GCA_009705165.1 Actinomycetota bacterium
TAACCCGTTATGGATTACCAAAGCCAGATCACGATTTACTGGCAAGCCACCCCATCATGAACACTCAAGTCCTGCACCATTTAGGCCATGGCGATTTAATTGCAAAGCCTGACATCGAAGAAATAACCCAGAATGGCGTTACTTTCAAAGATGGTTCGCACGTTGATTTAGATTTAATAGTTCTTGCAACTGGATATTCATATTCAGTTCCGTATCTAGAACAAAGCGATGATGAATGGAAAGACGGAAGACCACAGCTGTACTTACGAATTCTTTCTAGAAAACACCCAAACCTTTATTTCATCGGCTATGCAGAGTTTGCCGATGCGGCATATAAGCGCTTTGATGAAATGGCACAGATGGTTGTTATCGATATTCGGGCAAGAGCCACGGGCCTTCATTACCCAGAGCTGTTAGAACTTCGTCGTAGCGATAACCCTGATTTAGCCGGCGGCCACAAATACATTCAAAGTCCGCGCCACACTAACTACATCGAAGTTGAGACGTACTTGAATTACTTAGCCATTCTTCGTGATCGTTTTGATTGGCCCGAAGTTGATGACACTACGTATCGAAGCTTGCTTAACTCTCAATAATTTCCCACACGCCATTTACTTGGCGTGCAATTCTACGCAGTTCGAGCTCCTTTAAATAGCGCTTATGGCCGCGATCGCCTTTGCCAACAAAGAGCGGCATAAGTTTAGGAAGCGCGCTTGGAAATAACATAGCGATACGAACCAACCATGACTCACTAGGCTTTGGATAAACCTCAAAACGTGGCTTATCTAGCATTTTAATAAAGGCTTTAACCACATCTTCAGTTTTTTGCGGTGGATCCATAAACTGCAATGAATTTCCGCCTTCAACCGCTTCACGTTGCAACATTGGCGTATCTGTAGCCGATGGCATGATTGAACCGGCCTTAATTCCCTTAGCTGCAAAATCTAAACTCATGGATAACATGGCACCACGCAAACCAAACTTGGAAATCGTATAAAGCGGAGTTTCGCCCAAAGGAAAGATTCCACCCAAAGAAACCGTAGTTATTAAGCGTGCATCTGCCGACTTCTTCAGTAAATCGATACAGCTACGGATTATTACAAGTGGAGACCGAAGATTAATATCTAGTTCATATTCGATGCTTTCAATAGAGCGTTCATCAAATCTATCCGTTGTTGTAATGGCCGCGTTTGGAATAAGAACATCAATGCGCCCATATTTATCGCCAATTTCTTTTATCGCTTTTGCAATTGCGCTTCTATCTGTCAGATCAATGGCTATGTAGTGATGGCCAGTGCCGGCAAGCTGGGCAATAACGTTTTCTAGACGATTCTTATTTAGATCAAGTAAAACCAGTTGGGCACCACGAGATGCAAATTCGCGAGCTAAGTGAGACCCAATTCCGCCAGCCCCACCCGTAATTACAATTACTTTGCCCGCGTAGTTAAATTTCATAAAGCAAGGGTACTGGCCAACTAATTTTGTGTTAAGTCAGGCATCGGCGCGTAAGCAACTTTCTTTGCTTTGGCCGAAGATACTCCCAAGATTCCTAAGATCACTTCAATGGCCGCATCAGCATCTGCTTCTTTCGCCTTTGGATTTAATAACTGATCGGCAAGTGCGGCCGTAAGACAGGCAGTAATACTTCGGATTCGAATAGCTGGGTTATTGATAGTTAAAATCTTTGCCTTGATTAAATCATTTACATGCTGGATCAGACCAATTTCAATCTCAGGAAAGTACTTTGGCGCACCCGATACATCACGGGCAAGCATCGCGGCATAAAGCGGATGAGATTTCCCTAAGCGTAAGAAAATGCGCATCGGCAAAACCAAATCTTCAATCGGGTCTTTAATTCCCGTAAGGAACTGATCGGCCCAAATCTGCCAATCATGAAAAGCTTGGAAATTGGCCGCGGTAATAAGCGCTTCCTTATTTTCAAAATGTTTATAGATAGTGCTAACCGCAATTTCAGCGGCCTCGGCAAACTGATCGATGCTGGCATCTGGCCCAATTTCGGCCAAAACCTGCTGAGTCGAGCGCAATAGTGCCGCACGATTCCGCGCCACATAGGCGCTCTTGCGCCCAAGACTCTCTGGTCTGTTGACCTTATGCGTAGGCATATACACAGTTTAGACCTCCGCCTGGTCGAATTAAAAGGAGCTATTGGATAACAAAGAGCATATCCTATAAAAGAGTGTTCTTTCTATAAAAGAGTGTTATTCTTTTATTCACCCACTTGCCCCGCTTTGTTCCAGGAGAGACTCTTATGAAATCCATGACCCAACTTCTTCGAAAGCCGCTTGGACATTTACTCATAACAGCGCTGTTGCTTAGCTTTTGTCAGTTAATTCTTGTTCCTCAAACAGCACAAGCTGGTTCAGTTAATTTTGGTACTGATACGGGATCAGGTTTTGGAACTGTGAGTATTCCCTACGATGCAAAATTAGATGTTGGCGACGGTGCATTTAACCTTGAGATGTGGGTCAAGGAAACTTCACGAAGTCCTGCAGGCGGGCAGTACACCGCTTCATTTTGGTCAAGTACTGTTCAGCACTACTACCACGAGCGAGGTTCTCTTACTTCATCATTTATGTGGGGGCTATCTTTTGATGGTCCAAACTTTTTCGCAGCCTGGCGGGCAAACCAAAACTATTTTTATCCTGCGGGATCAGATATGGGATACACAGATTCCCAAACGAGTAATACTAAAACTGCAGCCCAGGTTTATAACACTTTCGCAGATGCAGCATGGCACCACATTGCACTTTCTAAAACAGGAGTAAACGGAACTCTCAGTATGTATCTTGACGGAGTACGAGTGCTGTATGTACCAGTCGATGATAAAACGTACTCACTGCTTGGAGGAGATGTAGTTCTTGGCGGTCTTAAATTTGTAGGTCAAATTGGTGATGTCCGATTAGTAAAAGGACAAGCTCTCTACACCGGGCCTTCAATTACAGTCCCAACTTCACAGATCACAACTACAAGCCAAGGCGCACTTGCTAGTAATGTTTCACTTCTTCTAAAAGCAAGTGGAACAGTTTGTGCAGTTGAAGACGTTTCAGATAATCATTTTTCAGTATTACTAAATGGTGCTACTTGTAGCACTGTGGCAACTCGCACCATTACTTCCTATAACGTTTCATTCGATAATCAAGGCCATGGAACAAAACCTGCGGATGCCGTTGGCGTAACGTCAATTGCATTTGCAAGTCTGCCAGCGGAATCAAATGCTGGAAACTTTACTTTTAAAGGTTGGTCAGAAACTACGACTGGTGCAGTATTAACCGGGGCTTACACCGTGACCGCAGATTCAACTTTGTATGCAATTTGGGAAGATAACACGCCTACTTCAACGATTACGTACGATCTAAATTATCCAAGCTCACCAACTGCGCCCACACACGCACCGGTAGCTCAAGGCAGCACCTTCGAAGTTGCAGCTAACCCCGTTCGAAGCGGCTATCAATTTTTGGGCTGGTCCGACAACGGCACAATTCAAGGAAATGTCTACGGTGGTCCGTCCTACATAGGTACGACATACACAGTTGGTGCTACGAATATAACGCTTACGGCCATTTGGGAATCACTCTCACATCCCATAGTTCGATCCATGTTTCACAATGGCGGCGGTACTAATGTGGTTTGGTCTTATTTCGGGAACGGAGTTCATACTGGAATCGACATAGTCCCAGGTTGGTGTTCCGTTCTCGGTACAAATATTGATCCAGCAAAGAATTCAGATCCATCATGGATTGTCACCGCTGTGTCTCACGCGAGTGGCTCTGAAACAATTACTAGCGCCGGTCATATTTTTGTTGATGGTGTGACCTACCAATATTCACCAGATCCTGCCATCACGATTTCAACTGGTGGAACACAAACAGTTACGGTTGGAAATGCAATTACACCTACCGCAACTACGAACACGGGTTGCGGTGCAAATAAATTCTCAATATCTCCAGCGCTTCCATCAAATCTATCTTTAGATACTGCAACTGGTGTTATCTCTGGTACTCCATCTACTGCGCAAGCAAGTACTCCATACACACTCACAGCAGAACGCTGGGTTGATGCAAGCGGAAACTTAGACATAACCGGAACAAAAATTGGATACTCCAGTGCAACTTTTACTCTCAAAGTAAATGCCACCCACACCATTACCTATAACTTAGGCGGCGGCTCTGGAACTCTTCCTATTCAAGGCGATATTGCAGAGGGTGCAAGCTTTACTACCGCCTCATCGACAGGAATTACCAAGGCAGGCTTTACTTTCAATAAGTGGAGCGATGGATCAACAGATACATCGGCAAATAGCAGCTACACCATGTCAACTAGCAACATCACGTTGACTGCAACATGGACAGCCAATGCGTCCAATTCAGTTACATACAACCTCAATGGTGGACGTTATGAAGATAAGAA
>WLCU01000105.1 GCA_009705165.1 Actinomycetota bacterium
TCAGTATTTCGACCGCAAATCAAGCCAATTTTCTTAGGCAAGAGCGGTAAAGAAGTTTTTCGATCAGAATCAAACAAGCCTTCCGCGGCCAATAAAGATTTCAAAGCCTCAAGGCGTGCCAAAAGCTCACCGACACCTACTTGTCTAATTTCGCGCGCAGATAAAGTTAAGGAACCATTTTTTGTGTACCAGGATGGTTTGGCATACATAACTACACGAGCATTTGCCGGCAAAGGCTGAATCGAAGCGATAACTGATTTGTGACACATCACTGATAAAGACATATCAACGCTGGGATCTCGAAGGCGGATAAAAGCCATCATTCCGCTGCGTTCATTGAGTTCAGAGATTTCGCCTTCAACCCAGATAGGACCTAGTCGATCGACATACTCTTTGATTGCTTCAGTGACCACACGTACCGGTGCGGGGGATTCACTTGAAGTTTCGAACATGAGCCCAGCCTAATAGACTGCCCATATGGCTAAGAGAGTTCTCCTTGCTGCGCCTCGCGGATATTGCGCCGGCGTAGATCGCGCGGTTGTTACCGTTGAAAAAGCCCTTGCCCTTTATGGCGCACCTGTTTACGTGCGCAAACAGATCGTTCACAACGTCCATGTTGTTGCAAGCCTTGAAGCTAAAGGTGCGATTTTTGTAGATGAAACCTCTGAAGTTCCAGAGGGCAAAACTGTAGTTTTCTCAGCCCACGGTGTTGCACCACTCGTGCATGAACAGGCAGCTGCCCGCTCTCTAAAGACAATTGATGCAACGTGTCCCTTGGTAACCAAAGTACACAATGAAGTTAAACGTTTTGCTGCAGAAGATGCAGAGATTTTATTAATTGGCCACCATGGGCATGAAGAGGTCGAAGGAACGGCTGGAGAAGCTGTTGGCCAAGTTCGAATTGTCGATGGTTTAGATGGCGCCCGCGAAGTTCAACCAACTCCAGGTAAGAAACTTATTTGGTTGTCCCAAACAACTTTGAGTGTTGATGAAACCATGCAAGCAGTTGCCATCCTTAAAGATCGCTTTCCAGGTATCCAAGATCCTCCAAGTGATGACATCTGTTATGCAACACAAAATCGCCAAGAAGCAATCAAGACAATTGCTCCGCAAGCAGATTTAGTAATCGTTGTGGGCTCTCAGAACTCATCTAACTCTGTGCGTCTTGCTGAGGTAGCTCTTGAATACGGAGCAAAAGTTTCACACTTAATTGATTATGCCGAAGAGATTCAGGAACACTGGTTTGCCGGCGTAGAAACTATCGGCGTAACTAGCGGTGCTTCTGTTCCAGAGATTTTAGTTAAGGATGTCTTAGCTACTCTTGCAGATCATGGATTCTCAGATGTAGAAGTTATTACAGCTACCGAGGAGTCTTTATTATTTGCGCTGCCACCTGAGCTTCGCAAAGATATGAAAGCTGCAGGAATTTAACTTCTACGTGCTTTTGAAGGCTTAGCTTTTGCCTTAGCCATAAAATAAACAAACCAACCATAAGCGGCACCGATAATTAAAAATGGTGCTGCACTTGCAAGAGCTGCGATGAAATCAATTCCAACGCGTGATGGCTTGAAACTATCAAAAATCAAAATCCAGAGAAGCGCTGATGCGGCAAATGCCAGTGGTGGTGTGACAACGCTGACGTAGGTAGTTCCTTGGCGGCCAAAACGAATTGCGCCATAAAATGCAATGACAATCATTACGCCAGTAAGAATTCCAACTCCACTGCGAAGCCACAGTTCGATAAAAGTAAAGAAGGCGATAAAAAAGCTTTGCAGAATTACAATCCCCTGTTTTTTCAGTCCAGGACCTTGAATCTTTAGCTTTGTCGCGGTGCTCATCTACTTGTCTCCATCTGTAATCTCTTCAGCATCGATGAAATCGTCATCACCAAGTTCTTCGTTTTTTAACTCCCGAACTGATGCTGGCGCTTCTGGGTATTCGATGGCGAGTTTATCTTTATCGCCGGCAACACCCAAGTTATGGATTCGTCGGGCAGGACTCAAGACTGTTTTTTCAGCCGTTGGGACTAGATCTTCATAAGCCTTTGAGGTTGAGGAAATTGCCTTGCCCACCGCAACGATCTTGGTGTGCAGCAAGGTTATGTTTTTCAAAAATGTGCTTGCTACCTTTTGGATCTCATCAGCATTTTCAGCCAATTTGTTTCGGGTGAAAATGAAGCCAATTGTGCGTAGCAACGCCATCATGGATGTTGGCGTAGCAATTGTTACTCCAACTTTAAAAGCTTTCTCGAGCAGTTGTGCATCAAGGCGCAATGCCTCTGATAACAAAGTTTCAAAAGGCACAAAGAGAACTACAAAATCAGGCGAACCTGCAGATTTGTGATATCCACGTTTAGCCAAGGCTTCAACATGCTTAAGCAAATCTTTAGTGTGTTGCTGCAAAAGATCATCTTTATCGCCTTGATGTGCTGGATCAAAAGCTTCTAAGAAGCGATCAAAGGGAAACTTTGAATCAATAAATATATGGTTTCCACCCGGCATCTTTACGGTGATATCGGGAATTCCTGCGGAGTCAGAATCTGTTGTGGATTTTTGGCGGAAATATTCGTGGTCTTCGCGCAATCCAGCACTTTGCAACAAGAGTTCTAACTGTGCTTCACCAAATTTGCCTCGAGTTTGTGAGTTAGAAAGTGCGCCCGCAATTTTCTTAGTTTCATCAAATATGGATTCTGATGCTCGGCGCATTTCAAGAATAGTTGTATTCAATTTTGCTTCGGCTTCAGTGCGAATTCGATTTGCTTCGTTAGCTTGAGTAGAAAGCTTTTCCACTGATTCCTTGACGGCAACCAGTTCGGCATTTAACTTAACGGCTGATTCGGTTTTACTGCGTTCGGCTTCTAACTGAGATTTGTAATCATCAAGCAATGCGCGATCGGCAACTGATGATGTGGATTTAAGGCGTGAAAAAAGGAATCCAAGGCAGGCACCGGCCACTAGACCTATGACCAAACCTGTTATTAGCGTTACTAGGTATGCGGGCATGGGCCTATCGTGGCAGTTTGCACCGACAATCCCGCGTAGGCTCTACCCACTATGAGCCTGTCTATTGGAATCGTCGGTCTGCCAAACGTGGGTAAATCCACCCTTTTCAACGCACTGACCAAGAACAACGTCCTTGCTGCAAACTATCCCTTCGCCACAATCGAGCCCAACGTAGGAGTTGTTGGCGTTCCCGATGATCGCTTGGCAAAGCTTGCAACGATTTATGGTTCACAAAAGCTTTTGCCGGCTGCGCTTTCATTTGTAGATATTGCCGGAATTGTTAAGGGCGCATCAGAAGGTGCCGGCCTTGGAAATAAGTTTTTAGCAAATATCCGTGAAACTGATGCAATCTGTCAGGTAATTCGCGTATTTAACGATGGCGATGTTGTTCACGTAGATGGCCGTATCGATCCAGCCAGTGATATCGAAACTATTAACACCGAGCTAGCGTTAGCTGATTTACAAACAATTGAAAAAGCAATTCCACGTCTTGAAAAAGAAGTTCGTATCGCTAAAGAAAAGGCACCCGTACTTGAGGCCGTTAAGGCTGCAAATGAATGGCTGCAATCAGGCAAACCTTTGTCACAAAGTTCAATTAACCGTGAAGATTTAGCTGAACTTCATCTGCTTACCGCCAAGCCATTTTTGTATGTTTTTAACGTTGATGCCGCTGAACTCAATGACGGCGAACTTCGCAAAAAACTACAGGCGCTAGTTGCACCTGCTGAAGCGATCTTCCTAGATGCAAAAACTGAGGCTGAACTTGCCGAACTTAGTGATGAAGATGCGCTCGAACTTTTGCAATCTATTGGTCTACAAGAACCCGGCCTGGCAACGCTTGCGCACGTAGGATTTAGAACTCTGGGTTTACAAACGTATTTAACTGCCGGTCCAAAAGAAGTGCGCGCATGGACAATTCATAAAGGTGACACCGCACCAGTTGCTGCCGGAGTCATTCATACAGATTTCCAAAAAGGTTTTATTAAGGCCGAAATCGTTTCATTTGTAGATTTAATGGAAGCTGGATCAGTTGCCGAAGCGCGCGCTAAAGGAAAGGTGCGTATGGAAGGCAAAGATTATGTAATGGCTGATGGAGATGTAGTTGAATTTAGGTTCAACGTTTAATCTTTTTAGATTTAAGCGCCGGTGTAGTACTTACCGATTTCGCTTAACGCCTTATCAAGCATTTCAAGACCAAGTTTTGCATCTTCAACACTGATGTTGCACGGTGGGCACAAGTGGATGCGGTTGAAGTTATTAAATGGCATCAAACCAATTTTCTTGCAGGCCGCAACTAGTTCATTCATGGCAGGACTTGATGCACCATAAGGGGCTAGAGGTTCGTGAGTTGCGCGATCGCTAACTAAATCAA
>WLCU01000106.1 GCA_009705165.1 Actinomycetota bacterium
AATGAAAAGTAAGAGTAGTAGCCCTCAAATAGAGAGCTAGTTTTGAGTTATTTCTAGCGCCCCACGCAAAATGTGAACTTTGCCAACGCCTACAACTCTCCAGATGTCATCGTTTATCAACGCGGTGTTTTCATCGATTCCAATTAACGTGGATTCGGCGCCAATGCGCGCAATGAAAGAAGCCACACGATCTGGCAACCAGCCAAGCATTTTGTCATAGTGTGGAATTACTTCAATATCTGGCAATAGATTTAATCCATCACTATGTGATGTCTTTCGAATTCCCATAATAGTTCCACCAAAAGCCATAGCGCCAGCAGAACATCCAGCCAGAGATGAACCGCTTTCCCACTGCTTAACAATCGCATCCCACAGCGGTGAATCTTTGAATACGTCTACGATTCGATGTGGATCCCCGCCGGAGAAATAGATAAGTCCTGCACCTGAAATTGCTTCGACAAATTCTGGGTTAAATGCATCTTCTCGCTCATGAATAGGCAAGTACATGCACTCGCTTCCAATTCTGTCCGATTGCTCTTGACCTCGTCGTTTCCAATAACTGCGGCGATCTTCACCTTCACCTGAGGATCCAGTAGGAATTTGAATGTAAGTATTTTTCTTTCCTCGTTCAAAAGCAGAATGCAGGAGTCCGGTTTCGAACTCCTGCATTACTGGCAAATATTCTCCTGAACCGACAAGGGCCAAAACGCCTTTGTTGTGATTCATGTGTAAGAGTTTAAGCCATAGCTTTCTTAAGATTTTCATCGATTGAGTTAAGGAATTGCTGAGTCGTTTGATAAGGCGCATCTTTTGAAATCAAAAGTGATAGATCCTTAGTCATTTTTCCTTGCTCGACAGTCTCGATACAGACACGCTCAAGTGTGTCGCAGAAAGTGGCTAATTCTTTGTTGTTATCAAGCTTTGCACGGTGTGCAAGACCGCGAGTCCAAGCAAAAATAGATGCAATCGGATTGGTTGACGTCTCTTTACCCTTTTGGTGATCGCGATAGTGACGAGTAACGGTGCCATGAGCCGCTTCAGATTCAACGATTTTTCCATCTGGTGTCATTAAGACTGACGTCATTAAACCAAGTGAACCATAGCCTTGTGCAACGGTATCTGACTGAACATCTCCGTCGTAGTTCTTACATGCCCATACGTATCCACCTTCCATACGCAATGACATTGCAACCATGTCATCGATCAGGCGGTGTTCGTACCAAATTCCTGCAGCTTCAAACTTTTCTTTAAACTCTGCCTGATAAATCTCTTCAAAAATATCCTTGAAGCGACCGTCATATGCTTTCAAAATTGTGTTCTTAGTTGAAAGATAGACTGGATACTTGCGCAGTAAGCCGTAGTTAAGCGAAGCATGAGCAAAGTCGCGAATTGAATCATCAACGTTGTACATACCCATTGCTACACCTGAAGATTTAAAGTCAAAAACGTTGTACTCAGTTGGCGCTGAACCATCTTCAGGAACAAAAGTAAGTGTGAGTTTTCCTGGACCAGGTACTTTGAAATCCGTGGCCTTGTATTGATCTCCGAATGCATGGCGACCAATAACAATTGGCTTGGTCCAATGAGGAACCAAACGAGGAACATTGCTGATGATGATTGGTTCGCGGAAAATTACGCCACCCAAGATGTTACGGACAGTTCCATTTGGAGACTTCCACATCTTTTTTAAGCCAAATTCTTCAACACGAGCTTCGTCCGGAGTGATTGTTGCGCACTTAATACCCACGCCATGTTTTTGGATTGCATGTGCAGAATCGATTGTTACTTGGTCATCTGTAGCATCGCGATTTTCCATACCAAGGTCGTAATACTCAAGATTTACATCTAAATAAGGAAGGATGAGTGAGTCTTTGATGAACTGCCACATGATGCGAGTCATCTCGTCACCATCTAGTTCAACAACGGTTCCTTCTACTTTGATCTTGGCCATGTATTGCGCTCCTTTTAGAGTGTTTGAACGTCTGCTTGTTTAGCGCGAACTGCTTCAGCTGCTTGCTTGAGTGCATCAACTTCTGAATCAGTTAACTTGCTTTCAACAACTTTTTTAATTCCTTCGCGACCGATTTGCGCTTCGACTCCAAGATAAACCCCAGAGATTCCATATTCGCCATCAACCCACGCACATACCGGCATAACTGCGCCTGAATCTTCAATAACTGCCTTTGCCATTCGAGCTGCAGCAGCAGATGGTGCGTAATAAGCCGATCCTGTTTTAAGTAGTGCAACAACTTCTGCGCCACCGTTGCGCGTGCGATCAACTAATTCATCAATTTCAGTTTGAGATAAAAGTTCACTTAACGCTTTGCCATCCACTGTGCAGCGGCTAGGCACTGGAACCATTGTGTCACCGTGTGAACCAAGCGTCAGAGTCTTAACTGCACCAACTTTTACACCGAGCTTTTCGGCTACAAAGTTAGTAAAGCGGGCAGTATCAAGCATTCCTGCCTGTCCCATCACGCGATTCTTTGGAAAATTTGTGGCAATCTGAGTAAGCGCCGTCATTTCATCAAGTGGATTAGAAACCACAATTATTACGGCGTTCGGTGAATGCTTAGCAATATTTTCTGCTACTCCACGCACGATTCCTGCGTTAACACCAATCAAATCCATTCGGCTCATGCCAGGTTTACGTGGAAGACCTGCAGTAATAACGACTACATCTGAGTTTGCAGTTGCTTCATAACCGGCACCTTCAGGAGTGGTTGTTGCGCCAATGATCTTGGTTTCAAAACCTTCGATTGATCGTGACTGATTCATATCAAGGGCTAGACCTTCGGGCTTACCTTCAAGGATGTCAGTTAGCACAACTGTCTCGAAGATGTTGTATTCGGCTAAGCGAAGCGCAGTTGTTGAACCGTAAAAACCTGCACCGACTACTGTGACTTTTCCGCCCATGGCGTACTCCTTTAGCTCATTCTGCCCGTTTAAGGCACTGCCCGAACTCTACCGTCCGCGAGGAAGGGCTATTGCCAGCGCAAAGAGGGCTATCGCTATTACGAGTGGAAAGTAGAGTTCGAATTTACGTTGATGACGGGCTTTCATTGCAATGCCGGCAGTACCTACCGCGAGAAAAAGTGACCCACCTCGCACAATGCCAAAAATTCCAAGTGCAATTCCAAGCAGGATTGCGGCATTACTAATTACTGTTAACAGGCGGTCATTTATCCGCATGCATCAACGACATTCTTTACCAACATCGCACGCGTCATTGGACCAACTCCACCAGGCATTGGTGCTACCCATGATGCAATTTCCATTACAGATGGATCAACATCGCCAAGTAAACCTTTGTCAGTGCGCGAAATACCAACATCGATGACAACTGCGCCAGGTTTAATCATGTCTGCTTTTAAGAAATGTGCTTGTCCAATTGCAGCAACAATAATGTCCGCGTTTTTTGTGTGAGCAGTTAAATCTTTTGTCCCTGTGTGTGTCAAAGTTACCGTCGCATTTTCTTGCTTACGAGTTAGTAACAAACCTAGTGGTCGACCAACAGTTAAGCCTCGACCAATGACCGTGACTTCGGCGCCCTTTGTACTAATTCCATAATGCGTCAAAAGCTCAACAATTCCATGTGGCGTACATGGCAATGGCGCGTCATAGCCAGAAACTAAACGGCCTAAGTTCATAGGGTGCAAACCATCTGCATCCTTTGCTGGATCAATTGCCTCAAGTACACGCTGTGTATTAATTCCTCTTGGCATTGGCAGTTGAACAATGTATCCAGTGCATTCAGGCGAAGCATTCAAATCTTTAATTGCTGCCAATACATCGGCTTCACTTGCACTCTCTGGTAAATCAACGCGAATTGAGTTAATGCCAATCTCGTGACAATCACGGTGCTTGCCACCAACATAGGAGTGTGAACCCGGGTCATCGCCCACAAGAACAGTGCCAAGGCCCGGTGTAATTCCTCGTGTCTTTAACTCCGCAGTTCGAATTGCAAGTTGGCCTTTAATTGTTGAAGCTAATGCTTTTCCATCCAGAATTTGTGCGCTCATAGCACCTATCCTAATCGCCCTTTAGGCGTGAGAGAAGTGACGTACGCCTGTGAAGAACATCGCAATACCGGCTGATTTAGCTGCTGCAATGACTTCTTCATCGCGAACGCTTCCACCTGGTTGCACTATTGCAACCACACCAGCATCAAGCAATATAGAAAGACCATCTGCAAAAGGAAAAAATGCATCGCTGGCTGCAACGCTTCCTTCTACGCGATCACCCGCGCGTGCAACTGCAAGCCGAGCCGAATCAACGCGGTTAACCTGGCCCATTCCAATTCCTACTGATGCAGTATTTTTCGCTAATAAAATCGCGTTGCTTTTAACACTTCGCACACT
>WLCU01000107.1 GCA_009705165.1 Actinomycetota bacterium
CAACAGATAGAGATTTCTTGGCACGATTTTGACCAATGACATATTGATCTAAGAATTCAAAGATTTCCTGTGGCTTTGGAAGTTCGGCTAAACCTAAAGAGGTGGCTTCTGAAAGTTCTTCAACGATGATCTCGTTACAGAGTTCGATACAGTCATCGCAAATATAAACGCCAGGGCCGGCAATTAATTTTTTAACCTGTTTTTGAGTTTTTCCGCAAAAGGAACATTTCAGCAGGTCGCTAGTTTCGCCGATTCTGGTCATAGGTAAATTTTAGATTCATACGGCTTTTTATGTGTGGGTTTTTACGCCTGACCCTGTTCGCCCTGAGAATAATTAGCTGGTGCTTTCATATCTTTGACCCCTGGAACCATCAAAACAAGTAAACAGATAATGATGTGAAAAACCGATGCGCCGATTAATAATTCTTTCTCCCCAAAAATTGCAACTGCCGGGCCAACTAGAGCCATACCAAGTGGCATTAATCCTGAAGATCCCATGTGGTCGATACTAAAGACACGGCCCTGAAGTTCGTGTGGGATTTCGCGTTGGATTGCAGAGTTCCAATACGCCTCCCAAGGACCAACTGATAATCCGGCTAATAAATATGAAGCTGCCACGAAATATTCATTTATCGGAAAGGCGAGTGAAAGCGGAGCAATCACTAGCAACATCCAGATTAAAACTGAAGTTTGTCCCTCGTGCTTAACCTTGATTTGCCCGAAAATAATCGCAGAAATAATTCCACCAATTGAAAATGCCGCCGCCGATAACGCAAAGACAGTATTGGTGTTAAATTCACGCCGCGTAATGATTGGCAACAACACATTTTCAGCCGCAAGAACAACCATTAACTGCACAGATGCCATTGCAATCATGGCTCCTACCCATTTGATTTCCCATACTGTGCGCAGACCTTCTCGCAGTTCAGTAAAAAATGGTTCCCGCGGTTTTTTATCTGCGTTTACATCTTCTTTTATCTGTGCCAAAAAGTAAGTTCCACATGCAAAAGCAATTGCAGTGAAAAGGAAAGTCATTCGACCACCGATAAGGAATACCGATAATCCCCCGATTCCTGGGCCAACAATCGATGCCATGCGCACAACAACTCCACGTGCAACATTTCCGGCCGGTAATTTTTCTACGGGTAACAATGAAGGCAGAAAAGCTCCAGCTGATGCTGCGCCAAAAGCATCACCAATGCCCATCACAAAAACCATAAGGCCAACTAAGAAATGTGGCATTGACGGCGCTGATACGAAAACTAAAGAGAAAACAATGGTTGCCCTAAATAAATCCGCAACAATCATTACTTGTTTGCGTGGAAGGCGATCGGCCCATACTCCAGCAAATGGCGCAAAAACAACGCCAGATAAAACACGTGTCCCAAGAATTAATCCGAGTGTAGTTGCACCGCCGCCAGCATCAAGGACAGTTACGGCAAGTGCGATTGGGAATGCAGTTGCACCTAAAACGAAAATAGTTGTAGAAAACCAAAAGAGACGGTACCCCTTGTATGACCAAAGGGAACCCGCCTCAAATAGTTTCATGCAGATAGATTACTTGGCTGGCTTAGCCTTTCGTGATGCCAAAACTTGATCAATGATTCCGTATTCAACGGCTTCATATGCAGTAAGAATCTTGTCGCGTTCGATGTCTTTGCGAATTTCTTCAGATGATTTAACAACATGGCGTGACAAAAGATCTTCTTGCAGGCGAGTGATTCGATCGATTTCGCGAGCTTGAATTTCAATATCAGATGCCTGGCCGCCACCTTCTGATGAAGGTTGGTGAATCAAAATACGTGAATGTTCTAGTGCGTAACGCTTGCCCTTTGCACCGCCTGCAAGAATTACCGCTGCTGCAGATGCTGCTTGACCCAAGCAAATCGTGCTGATGTCTGGGCGAACAAACTGCATAGTGTCATAGATAGCCGTTAGCGCTGTGAAAGATCCACCAGGTGAGTTGATATAGATCATGATGTCGCGATCTGGATCCATAGATTCCAGAGTTAAAAGCTGCGCCATTACATCGTTAGCCACAGTGTCATCGATTGGTTGACCCATGAAAATGATGCGCTCTTCAAATAGCTTTGTGTATGGATCTTGACGCTTGTATCCATAAGCAGTTTTTTCTTCAACAGTTGGAAGAACGTAGCGTGAGTTAATCTCTTGAATCGTCATTACTCTTTTCCTCCAGTGATTTGTCCCAAAGAAGTAACTACGTGATCTACAAAGCCGTAATCCTTTGCGTCACCGGCGTTGAACCAATTGTCGCGATCTGAGTCAGCAAGAATCTTTTCTAGAGTCTGACCTGTATGCAAAGCATTTAACTCTGAAAGAGTTTGCTTAGTGATCGCCATCTGTTCGGCCTGAATACGAATATCAATTGCAGTTCCACCAATTCCACCAAGTGGTTGGTGCATCAAGATACGAGAGCTCTTAGTTGCATAACGCTTTCCCTTTGTTCCTGAAGTTAGAAGGAACTGACCCATTGAAGCAGCCATTCCAAAGGTAACTGTTGCAACATCATTTGGAATTAACTGCATGGTGTCAAAAACAGCCATACCAGCAGTAACAGATCCGCCTGGTGAGTTGATGTATAAGAAAATATCTTTCTTAGGATCTAAAGAGGATAGAAGAAGTAACTGAGCACAAACCATGTTGGCCATGTCATCGCGGACTTCACCTGACAAGAAAACAATGCGCTCTTCAAGCAAGCGGTTGTAAATCTGGTCCTTCATTTTGCTTTCTAAATCCACGTTAATTGCCTCCCGTATTTTTACCTGTAGTGACCCTAACAATTAAGCAGGCCAAATGCTTCCCGATTACACGAAATACATGCGTGAACTGTGCTGTGTTCGCTCTGAGCAGAGCGCTTAGGGCCTAAAAACTTAAAAAAGAGGAGTTACGCCTCTTCAACAAGATCAGATGGTTGTGGCACAGGACGCAAAGCTTCAAGGTCAATGACCGCACCTGATGGGTCCTTAACAGTGATGCGACCAAGCACAGAAGCCAAAGCCTTTGCACGAGTTACTTCTGCAACCAACTGCGAAATCTGTCCGGCCTTTTGTAGTTCCTCAGCAAACTGCTGTGGGGCCATTCCGTAACGCTGTGAAGTACGGACCAAATATTCAGTTAATTCAACTTCAGTTACCTGAACATCTTCGGTCTGAACGATTGCATCTAGCAAGAAATCTGACTTAAGCGATGAACGGACCTGGCCATCAACTTCGGCACGGTGTTCTGCATCTTCCATGCGGCCTTCGCCTTCAAGGTGATCGTTAACTTCTAGTTCAACCAAATTATCTGGAACTGGAATATCTAGGTCTGCCAATAGTTTTTCAACTAGGCGATCGCGTGCTTGTGCACCTTGTTCCATCTTCTTAACGCGGCCTAGGCGCTCGCGGAAATCTTCACGAAGTTCTGCAAGTGTGTCGAACTCAGATGCAAGCTTTGCAAATGCATCATCAACTGGTGGAAGCTCGCGTTCTTTAACTGCCTTAACAGTTGCTTCTACTTCACCTTTTTCGCCTTCTTGCTGACCAACAAGTTCGGTGTCAAAACGCTTAGTTTCGCCAACCTTCATGCCAATCAAAATCTCATCTAGTCCAGGAATCATTTTGTCTGAACCAACTTCGTATGAAAGATCATTTGCTTGTCCACCATCAACAGTTTCACCATTGATAAATGCATTCATATCAAGAGTTGCAAAGTCTCCGTTAGCAATTGCGCGATCAACGGTTGTTAATGTTCCAAAACGTGTACGCAATGATTCAATCTGCTCATCGATATCTTCTTCAGAAACTGTTACGTCATCAACATCAATAACAATCTTTGAAAAATCAGGCAAAGTAACTTCTGGACGAACATCTACTTCAACTGTGAAAACTAACTTCTCGTTGTCGACAAACTCTTTAACATCTACAACTGGACGACCAATAACAGCAACTGTGTGTTCACGTGCTGCCTGACCATAGAAATCTGGAAGAGCTGCGTTGATTGCCTCATCCAAAACTGTTCCACGACCAACTCTTTGATCAATCATTGACGCAGGAACTTTTCCTTTACGGAAACCAGGAATGTTTACTTGTGTAGCTACCTTCTTATACGCATCAGCTACATGCGAAGTCATTTCGCTATAAGCAACTTCAATGTCGAGTCTTACGCGTGTTGGGGAAAGTGTCTCGACGGTGCTTTTCACAAATACTCCTAATTAAGTTACGAGTTAAAAAGAACTGGTCGGGGCGGGGAGATTCGAACTCCCGATCTCCTGCTCCCAAAGCAGGCGCGCTAGCCACTACGCTACGCCCCGAGGCGCAAA
>WLCU01000108.1 GCA_009705165.1 Actinomycetota bacterium
AAAGCCCCCGTAACTTCAACGATTACATGAAAGCGAGCAAAACTCATTGCAAAGCAGATTGCCTTTAATGAAGAAGCCCGCCGCGGATTAGAGCGCGGAATGAATATCTTGGCCGATGCGGTCAAAGTAACCCTCGGACCTCGTGGACGTAACGTAGTTCTTGAGAAAAAATGGGGCGCCCCAACAATTACTAACGATGGTGTTTCCATCGCCAAGGAAATCGATCTAGATGATCCATGGGAAAAAATTGGCGCAGAACTAGTTAAGGAAGTTGCTAAGAAGACAGATGATGTCGCTGGCGATGGAACAACTACTGCAACAGTTTTGGCACAGGCCCTAGTTCGCGAAGGTCTACGCAACGTTGCCGCGGGTTCAAATCCAATGGCACTTAAGCGCGGAATGGAAAAGGCAGTTGCCGAAATCGTTGCCGAGCTTTTGTCTATGGCAAAGGCAGTTGACTCTAAGGAACAAATCGCAGCAACTGCATCTATCTCTGCAGCAGATGCAACTATCGGCGAAATGATCGCCGAAGCGATGGACAAGGTCGGCAAAGAAGGCGTTATCACTGTTGAAGAGTCAAATACTTTCGGTCTCGAACTCGAGCTAACCGAAGGTATGCGCTTTGATAAGGGTTACATCTCTCCATACTTTGTTACTGATCAAGATCGTATGGAAGCAGTTCTAGAAGATGCTTACGTACTTATCGTTAACTCAAAGATTTCAAATATCAAGGACCTAGTACCTGTTCTTGAAAAAGTAATGCAATCAGGTAAGCCACTTGCAATTATCGCCGAAGATGTTGAAGGCGAAGCGTTGGCAACTCTTGTTGTAAACAAGATTCGTGGAACTTTCCGATCAGCTGCAGTTAAGGCACCTGGCTTTGGAGATCGCCGTAAGGCAATGCTTCAAGACATTGCGATTTTAACTGGCGCAACAGTTATCTCTGAAGAAGTTGGTCTAAAGCTTGATCAAGCCGGACTTGAACTTTTGGGTCGCGCTCGCAAGGTTGTTATCAGCAAGGAAGAAACAACAATTGTTGAAGGCGCTGGCGATGATGCAGCAATTAAGGGCCGCGTCACTCAGATTCGCACAGAAATCGAAAAGAGCGATTCAGATTACGACCGCGAGAAGTTGCAAGAGCGTCTTGCAAAACTTGCCGGTGGCGTAGCAGTAATCAAGGCTGGAGCTGCAACTGAGGTAGAACTCAAAGAGCGCAAGCACCGCATTGAAGATGCTGTTCGAAATGCAAAAGCTGCAGTTGAAGAAGGAATCGTTGCCGGTGGCGGCGTTGCACTTCTACAAGCAGCAACTGCAGCATTTAAGAAGTTAACTGGCCTAACTGGCGATGAAGCAACTGGTGCAAAGATTGTTGAATTTGCAATCGAAGCTCCACTTAAGCAGATCGCAGTTAACGCAGGACTTGAAGGCGGAGTTGTTGTAGAAAAGGTTCGCCATCTTCCAGCAGGTCAAGGTCTTAACGCGGCAACTGGCGAATACGTTGACATGATTAAATCTGGAATTATTGATCCAGCTAAGGTCACACGTTCTGCACTACAAAATGCAGCATCTATTGCAGCGCTGTTTATTACTACCGAAGCAGTGATTGCAGATAAGCCAGAAAAGAATCCAGCACCAATGCCACAAGGTGGCGGAGACATGGACTTCTAACTCCAGATTCACTCAGAAGTTACGCTTAACGCCGCCCCCGATTAACTAAGGGGCGGCGTTTTGCTTTACCCTATGCACATGGCAAAGAAATCATTGGTGAAAAAAGCACCAAAGCAAACATCAACGAGCACACCGGCATCGGTTGTCGCATTTGATGCAAAAGATCTTGCCCGAAAAGCCGTTCTTGAACAGGCAGAAAAACAACATCACGTTGGTGGATTTGTTTCAGTTGAATTCGATGATGACAACCGCGTTGCAACTTATTTATTTGAATCAAACCTTCCTGGCTACAAAGGTTGGCGTTGGTGTGTAACTGTTGCAAAAGTTGATGAAGAATCATTGCCAACAATTTGCGATGTAGTTGCTCTTCCGGGTCCAGATGCATTACTTGCACCAGATTGGATTCCTTACCGAGATCGCATCCAACCTGGCGATGTTGGTGTCGGCGATATTGTTCCAAGTTCATTAGATGACACACGTTTAGTTCCTGGGCAATCAGCTTTGCCACAAGATGAAGATTTAGATACTGCGCTAGCGGTTGAATTAGGTTTCGGTCGTGCTCGCGTAATGTCTATCGAAGGCCGTGATCAAGCGGCAAAGCGTTGGTATGACGGTGACCGCGGGCCGCAAGCACCTTTGGCACAATCGGCACCTAAACCATGTCACTCATGCGGTTTCTTTATTCCAATCGCAGGCTCATTACGTTCAACTTTTGGCGTGTGTGCAAACGCGATTTCACCTGAAGATGCACGCGTAGTTTCTGTCGACCATGGATGCGGCGCTCACTCCGAAGCGACCTTTAATGAACCGGTGATAAACTAAAGACCTGACCGCAACCCCCGCGGCTTAAACGAGTAAACAAGAAATTAGCAAGGAGCCCTCCCCATGCCTACAGGCCGCGTTAAATGGTTTTCCCTAGAAAAGGGTTTCGGTTTTATTGCTAATGATGAAGGCGAAGATGTTTATCTAGCTGCTTCATCACTTCCAGAAGGTGTTGCAACAGTTAAGCCTGGAACAAAGCTTGAATTTAGTATTGCTGATTCACGTCGTGGGCCTCAAGCACTTTCAGTGCACATTATCGATGCGCCTCCATCACTTGTTGAAAATTCTCGCGCAAATGCCGATGATTTGGCTGCAATGATTGAGGACACAATCAAGATTTTAGATCGCGTTGGAAATGGTTTGCGCCATGGACGTCATCCAAATGCAACTGAAGCAGAGCGCTTAGGCCGCGTATTGCGCGGTATCGCTACTCAGCTCGAAGCGTAATTTAAATGCCGCTGCGCTTGTCGCGGCGAATTGAATAACGAATCCCAATTAAGCCAAGAACTGCACCGACGATGCAGGTAAAGATTATCTTGGCGATAGCCCCTACTGCGATTGCGATTACCGCAGCAACTGTCCAGCAAATAACTCCAATAGATACTAAGGTTACAACTGAGCGAATTTTAGTTGCCATGAGAGAAGAGTAATGGGCTTTAAGGTAAAAGTAGATGGTAATTGGCGTTCTTTTCGTCACCGCAATTACCGCATCCTTTTTCCTGCCAATACAGTTTCAAATATCGGAAGTTGGGCTCAGCGCGTAGCCCAAGATTGGTTAGTTCTAGAACTCACTCACAGTGGAACCTATCTTGGAATTGTTACCGCAATTCAATTCACGCCAGTTCTATTTTTCTCACTCCATGGCGGCGCTCTCGCCGATCGTTTCAATAAACGAAAACTTCTGATTGGCACCAACGCACTTGGTGCCTTTAGTGCAATTGCTTTAGGCGTACTTGTTATCTCTAATTACGTTGCGCTGTGGCATGTATTTGTTTTGGCAGCAGTCCTAGGAATTTCTTCTGCCATTGATGCACCTGTTCGCCAAGCTTTTGCGGCAGAAATAGTGGGTCATGATGATTTGCCCAACGCCGTAAGTTTGAACTCAGCAAATTTCAACGCTGGCCGCTTAATTGGTCCAGCGTTATCAGGCCTATTAATTGCAGCTTTTGGTACCGGACCATCCTTTATCGTTAATGGGGTTTCATACCTTTTTGCAATCGGTGCACTGATGGCCATGAATGAAAAAGAGTTCTTTCATCATGACCGCCCCAAGTCAATGACAAATGTGCGTGAAGGCCTGAAATATGCCTTAGCTCGACCTGATATTTATGTTGTGATGTTAATGGTTTTCTTTCTTGGAACTTTCGGCCTTAATTTTCAAATCTTTAATGCACTAATGGCAACAAAAGAGTTCGGTAAAGGTCCAGCTTCCTATGGATTACTCGGAACTTTTGTTGCAATTGGTTCTTTCTCTGGTGCTATTGCATCTGCGCGCTTAGAACGTTTTCGTAAAACCAGGTTTGTAATTCTTGCTGGGGGAGTTTTTGCAGGCGCAGTCATAGTTCTTTCGGTTATGCCTAATTACACCGCGTATGCAATCTTTCTTCCGATATGCGGAATTACCGCCCTGACAACAATGATTACTGCTAATTC
>WLCU01000109.1 GCA_009705165.1 Actinomycetota bacterium
CCACGCCTAAATATTTAGAGGTTAGTGAGATTAATTCGATTTCATTTTTAAGTACACCTACATGTTTAAAAGCCACGTTACCGTCGGCTGAGATAAACCATGTAACCGGAACACCCATTCCAAAATAGGCACGAGATCGACCATCCGAATCAAACAAATTTGGCCAGGTTATGCCGTTGTCTTGCACAAAAATGCGCCCGTCTTGAATTGATGCTTCTTCAACATCTACTCCAATGAGTTGTATTTTCCCTTGTGCCTTTTTGTAAAAACTGCGCAAAATTGGCATCTCTACTTTACAAGGACCACACCAAGAGCCCCATACATTAATTATGGCTGGGCCTTTAACTGAATTTATAGCAACTGCTTTTGAACCATCAAGGCAATCTAGGTTAATTGGTTTATCAATTGAAGAACTTGTAATTGCTGAACATGTAACAACTTGCCCAGAGATTTTTTCAGTTGAATGCGCACAACCCGTGAGCATTAAAATTGCAACCACTATCACAAGCTTTTTCATCGAAAATCCTTATCGGTCTTAACTAATAATTTCGCTTTTGCGATATCCATTTCACCAATACCCACGCTAGGACACAATTTTGCGACCGGACATGCACCACATGCAGGTTTGCGTGAATGACACATACGGCGACCGTGCCAAATCATGCGTTGAGATAAATTCGTCCATTCTGCTTGCGGAATTAACTCCCCTACTGTTCGCTCAACTTTTACTGGATCCATATCTTTCGTCCAACCAAAGCGGCGAGACAAACGACCAAAATGTGTATCTACAGTTATACCTGGGATATCAAATGCATGTCCCAAAACAACGTTCGCAGTTTTGCGCCCCACTCCTGGCAAAGTAATTAACTCTTCTAATGTGCTCGGAACTTTCCCGTCAAACTCGGTCAATAATTTAATTCCAATTCCTTTTATATGACGAGCTTTGGCACGATAAAAACCGGCCTGAAAGACCAGTTCTTCAAGCTCATGTATATCTGCTTCTGCATAGGCCTTAGCGGTTTTGTATTTCTTAAATACCGCTGGAGTAATAGTGTTAACTCTCTTATCTGTGCATTGAGCGCTGAGAACCGTTGCAACTATTAACTCCAACGGATTTTTAAAATCTAGTTCGCACCGAATCTCTGGATAAGTCTTTACCAAGATCCGATAAATAGCCCGGGCCTGCGTGCGGGTTTCTTTATCTACGGGCATGGCGCTAAAGTACTACCCGTGACCATAGATCTAGATGCCGTACATAAAGCCCCGCTATTTACTGCCCTTGATGAAGCAGCATCTGCTTCACTTCGCGCCTCGATGGATCTTGTAAAGATCGCTAAAGGCGGAATCTTGTTTGCCGAAGGCGCCGAAGGCGATCACCTATACGTGATAGTTGAAGGAAAGCTAAAACTGGGAACATCAAGCGGTGATGGTCGTGAAAACCTTCTTTCAATTCTTGGTCCTGGCGAAATGTTTGGCGAATTAAGTTTGTTTGATCCAGGTCCACGTACATCTACTGCAACTGCAGTTACCGATGCAAAACTTTTGAGTTTGGGCCAGGAAAAATTAATTCCATGGCTGCGCGAAAACCCAGATGTTTCTCTTCACTTACTTGCGCGTTTGGCTCAACGCCTACGTCGCACAAATGAAGCAGTTGGCGATTTAGTTTTCTCAGACGTTCCAGGCCGTGTTGCCAAGGCTCTCATTGATCTTGGTGAACGCTTTGGTAAGAAAACCGATGAAGGTTTGTACGTTCATCATGATCTAACTCAGGAAGAACTTGCGCAATTAGTTGGCGCATCACGCGAAACAGTTAATAAGGCTCTTGCAGATTTTGCAGGCCGTAACTGGTTAAAGCTTGATGGGCGTGCAGTATTGATCACAGATTTCGAACGCCTGTCAAAGCGCGGTAAATAGTTAGTCTGTAATCTCCACAGTTAGTTCAATTTCCACTGGTGAATTAAGTGGCAATTCTGCAATTCCAACCGCGCTTCGAGCGTGCTTTGCGCCATCGCCCCAGATTGCTAAAAATAACTCACTTGCGCCATTAACAACTACTGGTGCATTGATATAGCCCGGTACGCCATTTACGTAACCAACTACGCGAACAATCTTCGTAATCTTATTTACGTCTGCAACCGTTTCAACTGCTGCAAGTGCGTTTAATGCACACACTTGTGCCAACTCTTTAGCGCGCTCTGGAGTTATTTCGCCATCAACTTTTCCAGTACCAGCCATTTCACCATTAACTAATGGAAGCTGGCCTGCCGTAAATACAATATTTCCTGTACGAATCGCTGGAACATAAGCCGCAACTGGCTTAGCAGCAACAGGGAGTTCAAGACCAAGTTCCTTCAGCTTTGCACGGACATCAACTGTATTCATGCGATTTCTCTTTTCATGTAAGCAACTAGCTGTTCGCCAGTTCCTGGAGCTGGGACTACTTGAACGAGTTCCCAACCATCAGAACCCCATGTATCTAAAATCTGCTTCGTTGCATGTGAAAGTAACGGAACAGTTGCGTATTCGTATTTAGTCATTTATTTAACGCTGCTTTCACTAATGCAGAAACAACGCCACCGTCGGCTTTGCCCGCGATCTTTGGTTTTACTGCGCCCATTACTTTGCCCATGTCGGCAGGTCCTGCAGCACCTGTTGAGGCAATTGCCTCAGCAATAATTGCTGCAATATCGGCCTCACTGAGTTGTGCGGGTAAATACTTCGCAATAACTTCGCCTTCGCTCTTTTCAAGGGCTGCCTTATCGGCGCGACCCGCATTTTCAAAAGCTTCAGCAGCTTCACGGCGCTTTTTTGCTTCGCGAGATAAGACTGTGATTACTTCATCATCGCTAAGTACGCGTGCTTCTTTACCGGCAACTTCTTCATTAGTAATTGCAGTTAAAACCATACGAATAGTGCCCGAAGTAATTTCGTCACGGCCGCGGATGGCTTCAGTTAAATCGCTGTGGAGCGTCTCTTTAATACTCATGAAGTGAACTCTACTGCCAGTAGTTCTGCGATCTGCGCGGTGTTTAGCGCGGCACCTTTGCGCAGGTTGTCGCCGCAAACAAAGAGATCAAGTGCCATTGGTTCATCAATGCTCTTACGAACACGACCAACCCATGTCGGATCTGTACCAACTACATCGGCTGGGGTTGGGAATTGATGATTTTCTGGATCATCTACCAATTTAACGCCAGCGGCGTTCGCCAAAATATCTTGTGCCTCTTTGCGCGATGGTTCCTTAGCAAATACAGCATGCACAGTTAATGAGTGTGTAGTTAACACTGGCACACGCACGCAAGTTGCCGAAACTTTAAGGTTTGGCAGACCAAGAATCTTGCGGGATTCGTTGCGCACCTTTAACTCTTCTGATGAATAACCATCAGCTTTTAATGATCCCGCCCAAGGCACAACATTGAGTGCAAGGGGTGCAGGGAATGGACCAAGGTCAGTTACTAACTTACGTACGTCACCGGCAACATCACCCACATCTGTTCCTGCTACTTGCTTTATCTGTGCACGCAAAGTGTCTAGACCTGCTTGACCCGCACCCGAGGCAGCTTGGTAAGAAGAAACAACAAGTTCCTTAAGTTCATATTTTTCATGTAGCGCACCCATTGCGACAATCATTGAAAGCGTTGTGCAGTTTGGATTCGAAATAATTCCACGGGGACGATTTTTAACTTCCTGCGGATTAACTTCTGGAACGATTAGCGGAACATCAGCATCCATGCGGAAAGCTCCTGAGTTATCGACAACAACTGCGCCACGTGAAGCAGCGATTGGTGCCCACTCGGCCGAAATCTCATCTGGAACATCGAACATCGCAACATCGATGCCATCGAAAGATTCAGGGGTTAATGCGACCACAGTTAGTTCTTCTCCACGGCACATCAATTTCTTTCCAGCGCTGCGCGCAGATGCAATTAAACGGATTTCGCCCCACACATCAGGACGTTCGGACAAGATTCCAAGCATTACTGTGCCGACTGCACCAGTTGCTCCAACTACTGCAAGTGATGGTTTCTTACTCATCGCCCGGTTCCTCCATACACAACGGCTTCGGCTTGATCAGCATCTAACCCAAATGCAGCATGTGCTGCTTTAGCGCCGCGTTCTAGATCTGATTC
>WLCU01000011.1 GCA_009705165.1 Actinomycetota bacterium
GATATCAAGTGCGATTGAACCAGTTGGAATAACTTCAATAATCTGGTTTTGACGATCGGACATCTTCATTACTGAACCTTTTCCAAATTGACGTTCGATCTGGGCTAAGGCTGTGTCGAGCGCTTTTTGGCGTTCGGAGCTGGCTTTTTCTTGTGCTGCATCATTGGCTTTATTGCTTTTTTCAGTAGCCACTAACTTTCCTTTCGATAGAACGTCCTGCCCTTTGGCAGTTCGTTTGGTCTGGCCCAGAAGGTACGGAGACCCAACGACGGACCACTGCTTAGGCCACTGGGGTTGTGGGCAAAGCCAATGTGGGCGGAAGTTGGAACCGCTCTGGTTGTACAGGTGTAAGGGTAACCGAACATCTGTTCGAAAGGTAGCAGGGGCCACTGACAATTATGAGCGTGTCGCGGGCCACCTTGCGCCCCATACTTGGCCCCATGTTGATTCTGCTGCCTCCTAGCGAAAAAAAAGCGGCTACGGCAGGCGCAGCAATCTGCGTATACACAGGCGTGCTCTATGGCGCACTTAGCTGGTCAACGCTTTCCACAGCTGCACAAAAGCGTGGCGCGGAATCGATTGTGATCATCTCGGCTAAATACGGCGCCATTGCGCCCCTTGATCTGATTGCGCCATACAAAGAAAAAATCGACTCTGCCGCAATGCGTGATCCGATTACAAAGAAACTAGATTCCATGAATGCTGAGCTCATTGTTGATTGCCGCTCATCGACTTATCAAAACGTTTGGACTCCCCCAGCAAGCAAATGCGTTGAGATTAAAGTTTTTGCACAAGTAGATGGAGTCAAGAAAGTAATCACTCATATGTCAAAGAAAACTCGGGGTGAAGTTACACGTTTAATTTTGCTTAGTAAAACGGTGCCAAAAACTCCAAAGGATTTGTTTGACATAGTTAATCAAGAGTTTGATTGCGAGTTACATCAAGGAGTCTCGGGACAGCCTTGGGTTTTAGAAGTTATCGCGAAGTAGTGTCAGTAATAATCTTAGTAATCAACGCTGGGTGATCCCACATCGGTGCATGCCCACATTGATCAATCACAAGCCAGGTGCAATGCGAAGGTGCCAGCGAGCGCTCCTGCGAATGCGGGTAAGGCAATGTGTTATCTGTATCGCCAAATAAGATTGTGACCGGAACCGAGTTGGGGACATGTGCATCAAATCGCTTACCTAGCATGCCATCCCAGGCCGGGAAATAACCTCGTGCATGGGCCATGGCAGTGGCTGAATCAAAACAGATTTCATAACTTAGTTCTTGCCATTTAGGACTAACTGTTGCGTAGCCAATTTTGCGTAATGTTTTAGCGCGCAAACCAACTTTAAGAAAAGGCTTTAATAACTTTGCTAAATAATATGACTGTGCCTCACTTGGTACACGTCCGGAAGAAGGTTTTAACCAAAGTCCAGCCGGGGCTAGGCCGGTAAGTGATTTAATTCGCTCGGGTTGATCTGCCGCCATTTCAAGTGCAATCCATCCACCTAAAGAGTTACCTGCCAGGTGAAAAGAACGAATTCCATAGTTAGCTTCAACGCTTTCAAAAACTGCGCGACCAAGAGAGAGCGGATCCATAGCTTGCTCAGAATCCAACGGAGTTTGGCCATGTCCTGGTAAATCAACGGTAATTACACGAAAGCTTGCCGATAGGGCTTTGATGATGGGTTTAAAGGCAGTTGCTGCCGATCCCAAACCATGAACAAGAACAAGCGGTGGGTGTTGTGCATCGCTTTGGGTAATGGTGGTTACAAGTTTCATCAGTACTTATATTTCTCGGTCTCTTTTGGATGCGCTCGACACACTGCTTTCCAGATTTCATCGGCTTCAAGACCGGCCGCTAGTGCCTCGTTGACCGTCTTGCTGCCTAATTCTGAGATTGCAATATCGGTTGGAAAGTGTGAGTGAGCGCCAAAAGAAAGCGCTAGACGCTCTCTTAGATCAGAGATTCGCACGAGAGATAAGAAATTCTGCCTGTAGTCGTGAATCATCGGGAGTGAGCGGATTGAGCGTTTGCCCGATCAACCAACGCATTGCAATGTCGGCAAGAATTTGCGAACCGACAATCATGGAAAGGGCGTTATTAAACTGAACCCACAGTGGATGGTTAGTAGCCGCTAGTGCCTGTGTAAGTGATTCTGGATCATGGATTCGCATATTGGCCAAAGCTGTATCAGCACTTACATGCATAGACAGGCTAACTAAAGCATCAGTTGGGTTACCGGCGCGTTGAGCAATTGAGACCAACCGGCGAATTTCAGAATCGCAGAGCGCTGCAATAACAGATTCTTTATCTCGGTAGTGGTTGTACAAAGTCGCACGTGAAACTTCTGACGTATCAGCGATTTCAATCATAGACATTTTATTTAAACCTACAGTTGAAATTAAATTCTTAGCGCCTTCAAGGATTGCACTTTGTGTGCGGCGATGAGTTGCAGCTTGAGGTGCGTATTTATTAAGCGGCATCGACGACGGTGAGAGTTACGATCTCGCGGCTTGCAAGTTCTGTAGCAACATCACTAAAAACACCAGAAAGAGAAAGACCCAGAGCGACACAAATAGCGTTGAGAAGTTCAGATGATGCTTCTTTTTGTCCACGTTCAACTTCAGAAAGATAGCCAAGTGAAACACGAGCATCACGTGCAACATCACGCAGTGTGCGATTTTGTGCTGTGCGTGCAGTGCGAAGGGTCAGACCAACGGCTTCGCGTACAAGTACCACGGTGATCCCCTTTCCTATTGGCTAATTACGATGTCTAAGGATACGCGCAAAGGTGGCAATGGCGCTTGCCGTAGCTGCGTTTCGCACAGATTCTCGCTCACCCGATAAAGATAATTCAATCGTCTGACATACCGGGCCTTCTATTGCTACCCAAACCGCCCCCACTGGATGGCCATCTAAAGGGTTTGGCCCAGCCACCCCAGTTGTGCCAATTCCCCACGTTGTACCGAAAGATTTAATTGCTCCCCGTGCCATTGCTACTGCAACTTCTTCACTTACAGATGTGTGAGTTTGAATTAGTTGTGGATCAATTCCCAGATGTGAAATTTTTATTTCATCGCGATAAGCAGTAATGCCACCAACAAAAACTTCAGAAGCCCCTGAAATTGTGACGATTGCAGAACTCACTGCGCCAGCTGTAAGAGATTCGGCAGTACTAACGGTTTCGCCCTGCGCGCGCAAAGATTGAACAACTTGCGAGGCAAGTGCGATGATCTCAGGTGTTAGCGTCATTACTTACTCTCTAATTGACTGCCTTGGTAAATACCGATTTTACATAATAAGCCCCAGTAATAACAGTGAGCAAGATGGCTATATACATAAACCCATCACGGAACCAGTACAAAGATGAGCTCAAAGGAAGCACATAAAACCCCACACCAAAGTTTTGGAATGAAGCTTTGATCTTTCCACCCCTATTTGCTGGAATTACGCCCCGATTAATAATTGCTAATCTAAAAATCGTGATTCCAATTTCCCGCGTCAAAATTACAATTGTGATCCACCAAGGAAGACGATTTAAAATTGAAAGCGAAATCATGGCCGTGCCAATCATGACTTTATCGGCCACAGGATCTAGAAATTTTCCAAACTCGGTAATGGAGTTACGACTTCGGGCTAACTTGCCATCTAATACATCGCTCATGCCTAAAATGAAAAATACGCACCAAGAAATGTATTGCCAAGTCGGATCTGTTCCGCCATTTTTAAATAACGTATATGCGCCCACGGGTACGAGCAATAAACGCATAACTGTGATGAAGTTAGGTGTTATAAATCCAGGCAATCTCATAGTGGCTTAGCCACCAAATCAGCTCCCATTGAATCAATCACCACAGCGTCAACATACTGCCCAGCTACAAAATCGGTGCCAATAAAAACTGTACTTCCATCAACTTCAGGGCCTTGATGAGCGGCTCGACCTTCTTGCAGTTCTGCATCATCGATTAATACTCGGACCTGCTCGCCAATACGTGCTTGGGCGCGCATTGAAACCATTTCATCGGCTAGAGAAGAAAGTGTCTCAACTCTTTGAGCAATAACTTCAGAGTCTATTTTTCCATCAATATTAAGCGCTTCGGTATTATCTTCATCTGAATAACCAAAAATGCCAACGGCATCTAACTTTGCCTGAGTAATAAATGTTGCAAGTTCATTGAAATCTTCTTCGGTCTCTCCGGGAAATCCCACAATGAAGTTGGATCGAATTCCAGCTTCAGGAGATAACACGCGAATTTGATTTATTAAATGTAGAAACTTTTCATTATCGCCAAAACGGCGCATTCTGCGCAAAACCGACGGTGCTGAGTGCTGGAAAGAGAGATCAAAATATGGGGCAGTCTTGGGAGTTGCAATCATGGCTTGTAGCAAAGTTGGGCGCATTTCAGCTGGTTGTAAATAAGAAAGCCGAACGCGTTCTACGCCATCTATTGCTGCAATTTCAGGCAGCATTTTTTCCATCAAAGTTAAATCGCCTAAGTCTTTTCCGTAAGACGTTGTATTTTCACTTACTAGGAAAAGTTCGCTGACGCCATTTGCAACGAGCCACCTTGCTTCATCTAAAATTTCATGTGGCCTGCGTGATACGAATGAACCGCGGAAGTAAGGAATTGCGCAGAAAGAACACCTGCGATCACAACCTGAAGCAATTTTTAGCGGTGCCCAAGGCGCATTACCTAAACGCTTTCGGGAAAAATCAGCCTCAACTCGTGCTTCGGCGCGATCGGCGGGAGCAATCGGAAGTAAAGCGCGACGATCTCGCGGAATATGTGCCGCATGAGAATTGCCAGAAACAATTGATTGCAACCTGGCGGAGATATCTTGATAATCATCAAAACTTAAAATTGCATCCGTATCGGGCAAAGCTTCAGCAAGTTCATTTCCATAGCGCTCGGCCATGCAGCCAACTGCGACAACTGCCCTAGTTTTGCCATGACCTTTTAGCGAGTTAGCCTCTAATAAAGCATCAATAGAATCTTTTTTAGCCGATTCAATGAAGCCACAAGTATTTACTAGCGCAACTTCGGCTGATTCAACATCTTCAACAAGAGTCCAACCGTCAGCAGCTAATCGCCCAGCCAATTCTTCGGAATCAACTTCATTACGTGAGCACCCTAAAGTGACTACTGCTACGGTGCGCTTCATTGACCAAATCTTAGCGGGTTATGAATCAACCCCGTACGACACGCTAACTACTTCCCCATCAAGGCCTACCGGATCAATCGGATTACCGTTAACGGTCAGATCAACGCCTCCAGCATTTCCGAGTTTAAGATTTAACGCAGTATCGCTAGTAAATACCTTGGTAGAACCTCTTAGAATTTGGCCACTAAATAATGTTTGCCCATTTGCATCTGCTACAAATAACCAAGAATTATTTCGAGATGCGTTCACAATGACTTCGACTCCAGAACCTGTGGAGTAGGTATTTTCAGTTGGCGCATCGGAAGATGGTGAATTCGAAGCTGTTGGCTGCGCACTTGCAGTGGGTGATGTATCCGCAACATCTTTCGTATCTGTATTTGAGATAAGAATTTGGGCGATACCGACAAGGGCGAGTGAGACTAAGGAAATCACAAGCAGAACTTTCCAAGATACTTTGCGAGGTTCGCGTTGTTCTTTGATGACATTAGTCTCGACTAATAAATCCTGGATTGAACGGGTTTCACTTCCCTGTTCATCTTCAAAAATCCTAATAAATTCCTTTGCATCCGCACCGAGGGCTTTGGCAATATTGCGCACATGGCCACGGGCATAAGTTTCACCGCCACAATTTATAAAGATGTCATTCTCAATTTCTGCCAACACTGATTTGCGAATTTTAGTTTTATCCGCCAAATCATCAAGGCTGAGCCCGGCATCTTTGCGTGCCTTGGCAATAACAAGCCCAAGTGACATAAATTCTCGTCCTAAATAACAGTCAAACTCCGAATGAAGTCTTAAGTGTAGAGCGGGTACAACTAATGTGGCTAGGAGATGTGGGGATTATTTAGGGTTAAATCTAGGTTAACGCTTAACAATTTTTAGTTGGGCTTAATAATCACGCAGTGTTGCCAGAACTGAATCAAGTTCATCGGGCTTAACCAGGACAGTGCGCGCCTTTGATCCCTCTGAAGGTCCCACGATTCCGCGAGACTCCATCAAATCCATCAGACGCCCAGCTTTGGCAAAACCAACTCGAAGTTTTCTTTGCAACATTGATGTCGAACCAAATTGAGTTCCAACAACTAATTCCACGGCCTGTAATAAAATATCTAAGTCATCACCGATTTCTTTATCAACCATCTTTGGATGCGATTGTGGTGCGGTGACATCATCTCGATAGCGCGGCTTTAACTGCTTCTTTACATGTGTGGTAACTGCTTCAATTTCACGTTCTGAAACGTAAGCACCTTGAATTCGAACTGCGCGGCTAGCTCCCATTGGAATAAAGAGGCCATCACCTTGACCAACAAGTTTTTCGGCACCTGGGCTATCTAAAATAACTCGGCTATCTGCAAGTGAACTTGTTGCAAAAGATAAACGTGAAGGAACATTTGCCTTGATTAAACCAGTTACCACATCTACAGAAGGGCGTTGGGTTGCAAGCACTAAGTGGATTCCCGCAGAACGCGCAAGCTGAGTAATTCGAACAACTGATTCTTCAACTTCTTTAGCGGCAACCATCATTAAATCTGCAAGCTCATCAATTATGACAAGAAGATAGGGATAAGGCTCGACCGTACGATCACTTCCTGGAGGGACAATTACTTTGCCTGCGCGGACTGCTTTGTTGAAATCATCAATATGTCTAAAACCAAAAGTTGAAAGATCCTCGTAACGTAAGTCCATTTCACGAACTACCCACGTTAAGGCATCCGCGGCTTTTTTAGGGTTAGTGATAATTGGGGTAATTAAATGTGGGATACCTTCATAGGCTGTTAATTCAACGCGCTTTGGATCAATTAAAACTAATCGAACTTCATCTGGAGTTGCACGGACTAAAATCGAAGTAATCATTGCATTTATCATTGAAGACTTTCCGGCACCAGTTGCACCAGCAACTAAAAGGTGCGGCATTTTTGCAAGGTTTGCACAAACGAAATTACCTTCAACGTCCTTACCTAATGCAACTAACATTGGATGATGATCTTGGCCGGCAACCGAGGATCGCAATACATCGCCTAAAGCCACAATCTCACGGTCAGCATTTGGAATTTCGATTCCGACCGCTGATTTACCTGGAATAGGAGAAAGGATTCTGACATCGCTACTAGCTACGGCGTAGGAAATATTTTTCGCAAGCGCAGTAATTCGTTCAACTTTAACTGCATTTCCTAGTTCAACTTCATATCGCGTAACCGTAGGACCGCGCATAAAACCAGTTACTTGGGCATCGATTTCGAACTGCAAGAAAACTTCAGTTAAAGCCGCAACTACGGTTTCATTTGCTTTGCTCTTAGCTTTTGCAGCAGGTCCCGCGCGTAACATATCGGCCGGCGGAAGTTCATAGGTTGAATCTGGAGTTAATAACAATTGTTCAGGTCGTTTCGTGCCCGCTTCAGATGAAACTCTAGGTGCTGCAGGAACTGGAACTGTGAACTCCTCGTCAAAACTTACTTCATCTAACTCTTCTTCTTCCTCCTCCACTTCACTTGGCTCATTCCATGCAGCAACAATTGGAGTTTCAAATGGGGGCGTATCCGTAACTTCAAAATCATCTACTTTTATCGGACGTTCCGGCCGCTTAGCCCACAACCATGAACCGGTGTTCTTAAAACTTGAAAAAAGCTGTGAAACTGAAGTCGCGGTAACTACTAATAAACCAAAAATAAAAATTATGACTAGAACGGGATAGGCAAGGACGGAAGTCATCAAGCTAACAAGAGCTGATGAGACTGCATAACCGATCCAACCGCCGCCTTCGCGCATTGCAGTAGCACCGGTTCCGATAGAACCATTTAGTAGATGCGACAATCCCGTGGAGGAAAGAATCAATGCAATTGTGCCAATTACTATTCGACCAATTGCGGCTTTATCTTCAGGGGTTCTAAATAGTTTGATTGCAAAATAAATTAGAACTACTGGAGTGAAAAAACCAATACGGCCAAATCCGCCATAAATAAATGAATAAACCGCACGCCCAACTAAATTATCTGCATGAAACCAAGTTCCGGCAGTTGCAATGAGTGCAACAATTAAAATCAGAAAGGCGACGCCATCTCGCTGATGCGCCGGATCTAAATCACGGGCTCCACGAGCGATAAAACGAATCGAATTGCCAAGAACCTTGGCGATGAAGCGCCAGATTGCAGCTAAACCTCTTCCGAGCGCGCCACCGAAGCTACCGCTCTGGGATTTGGATCTAGATTTCTTCTTAGCCACACTCCTCATCGTAAACGATGGGGAAATTCTTAGCGCCTAGGCGCGCCGCTCTTAAACTTCGATAACAACAGGGACAATCATCGGCTTTCTGCGATGTTCTCCCCCAACCCAACCACCAACAGTCTTTCGAACTATTTGCGATAACTGATGGGTTCCATTGATGCCATCAACAACGGCTGCAGCTAACGCTTTTTCAATCTTTAATTTCACGTCATCAAAAAGTGCCATGTCTTCATTAAATCCTCTGGCATGAATATCTGGCCCTGCAACGATTTTTCCACTTTGTGAATCAATAACCACAATTACAGAAATGAATCCTTCTTCACCCAGAATTCGTCGATCTTTGAGTGAAGTTTCAGTTATGTCGCCGATACTTTGTCCATCTACATATACAAATCCACATGGAACTGAACCTACTATTTGTGCTTCGTGATTGATTAAATCTACGACAACCCCATTTTCAATAATAAGCGCGTTAGACCTTGGTAATCCCGCTTGAATTGCTAACTCTGCATTTGCTTTTAAATGTCGCCATTCGCCATGAATCGGCATTACATAACGCGGCTTTACGATGTTATAGCAGTAGAGCAATTCACCCGCAGCCGCATGGCCCGAAACGTGAACCATTGCATTGGCTTTATGTACAACTTTTGCACCAAAGCGCGTGAGTTCATTGATAATTCGGTAAACGGAGTTTTCATTTCCTGGAATAAGTGATGAGGCCAAAATAACGGTGTCGCCTTCGCCAACACGGATCTGATGGTCACCATTTGCCATGCGTGAAAGTGCCGCCATTGGTTCACCTTGTGACCCAGTGCAAATCAAAACTACATTGTCATCAAATGAATCTAAATCCTTGACATCCATAACAATTCCGGGTGGCACGGTTAAGTAACCCATGTCTTCGGCGATCTTCATATTTCGTACCATTGAGCGGCCGATGAAAATAACTTTGCGATTATGGACTGCAGCTATATCAATGACTTGCTGTACGCGGTGCACGTGTGATGAAAATGAAGCAACAATTACTCGACGTCTTGTCGATCCAATCACGCGATTAAGCGCTGGCATGATTTCGCGTTCAGAGGGAGTAAAGCCGGGGATGTCAGCGTTAGTGGAATCGACCATAAATAGATCAACGCCTTCTTCGCCAAGTCGGGCAAAGGTACGTAAATCTGTTATGCGCCCATCTAGTGGAAGTTGATCCATTTTAAAATCACCAGTTGCCAAAACTCTGCCGGCGTCAGTGTTTATAACAACTGCTAAAGCATCAGGAATCGAGTGATTGACAGCCACAAACTCAAGTTCGAAAGGACCTACATCTTCTTTGCCGCCTTCGCGGACCTCACGAGTAAGCGGTGAGATGCGGTGTTCTTTTAACTTGGCTGTGACTAAAGCCAAAGTTAATGCCGATCCATAAATTGCAATATCTCCACGTTCGCGCAATAAATAAGGAACTGCGCCGATGTGGTCTTCGTGCCCATGTGTGAGAAACAGACCAACTACATCGTTTAGGCGATCGCGAATGTAAGAAAAATCAGGAAGGATTAAATCGATTCCTGGTTGAGTGTCTTCAGGAAATAAAACACCACAATCTACGATTAACAACTTTCCCTTAGTTTCAAAAACTGTCATATTGCGGCCGATTTCAGCTAAGCCACCTAATGCGACAATTCGCAATCCCCCATCAACTAGGGTTGAGGGCGTTCCTAAATCTGGGTGAGGATGATTCATTAGTTAATTGCTACGCCACCGGCGCGTAGGTCGTCTCGCAACTGCGCAATCTGCGCATCAGTTGCATCGACTAAAGGAAGACGTGTGTGACCACCAGGTAGCCCCATCAAAGTTAGCGCAGCTTTCGTGAGAATCGCACCTTGTGTGCGGAAAGTGCCAGCAAAAACCGGCAATAGTTGCTGATGAATTTCAAGAGCACGGGCTGGATTTCCGGCAAACCAAGCGTTGAGCATCTCTTTTAATTCCGTACCAACTGTATGTCCGCACACAGATACAAAACCAACGGCGCCGACAGATAACAGTGGAAGATTTAATATGTCATCACCTGAATAAACGGGTATTCCGCAACGTTTAATCACCCAAGAAGTTGCGGCAACATTTCCTTTAGCATCTTTGAGCGCAACAATGGATGGATGCTCAAATAGTTCAACGATTGTGTCAGATTCAATTTCAACACCGGTGCGGCCGGGAATGTCATACAACATCATTGGCAGCCCAGTTGCATTTGCCATTGCTAAGAAGTGGGCTTTGATTCCCGCCTGTGGTGGCTTGTTGTAATAAGGAGTAACAACCAAAATTCCATCTGCGCCAGCAGCTTCACTGCGCTTTGCCTGATTAATTGAGTAATCAGTTTCATTATCGCCAGCTCCTGAAATAACTTTGATATCCGGCCCGACTACACGCTTAACAACTTTAATGATCTCCTCTTTTTCGGAGGATTTAGTTGTTGGCGCTTCACCTGTTGTGCCGTTTACAACAATTCCGTCATGCCCATGTTTAACAAGGTGATCTGCAATTTTTTCGACGCCGTCCCAATCAATTGCCCCATCTTTTTTAAATGGGGTAACCATCGCGGTTAACATGCGGCCAAATGGCGCTGGCGTACTCATGCGGGCAACTCTACCCGTTTTATGGGGCAATTCGTCCAGAGGATTGAAAAGCCCCGTATGTAAGTGGCATTAATTTTGCAAATTCCGCTTCCATTTTCTCAGCCACCATCTCAATTTCACGTTGAGGGTAGCTTGGAAAGTGAGATCCGTCCCGAGATGTTCGAAGCGATAGGAAGTTCATTAAAGCGCGGGCATTCATAGTTACATACATAGAAGAATATGTAGCCACGGGTAAAACCGCACGTGCAACTTCGCGCGCAACTCCGGCATCTAACATTTTTTGGTAAGAGTTGTAAGCAACAACGTAAGCATCTTTCATTGAGGCCACAGTTATATCGAATTGTTCTTGGCTTCCGGCTTCAAATGTGTAAGCACCTGTTTTACCCACCTGAACAAGTTTGCGATCCTTAGATGGAATATAAAAGACGGGTTTTAATTCACGGTAGCGACCGCTTTCTTCATTGTATGAAGCAATTCGGTGGCGCATGAATTCACGAAATACAAAAATCGGAGCCGAAATAAAGAAAGTCATAGACGTGTGTTCAAACGGTGAACCATGGCGTTCGCGAGCGAGATAGTTAATCAAGCCAGCTGAACGAGCTGGATCTTCGCCAATTTCATCCATCGATTGTTCGCCAGCAGTTGAAACACGTGCAGCCCAAATGACATCGGCATCGCTCGCGCTTGCTTTTACTAATTCAACAGTGACATCGTCTCTAAAAATGATTTCTTCAGGCATGCCTTCACCCTATAAGGGCGCACCTTTGAGGTATTGGATATCTAGGGCAGAATGTGCGCGTGTCCAGAATTGAATCCACCACATTTCGCGATTCCCTGAGCGTCTCATTTACCGTTGGCGCTTACGGCACCGCTTTTGGAGCTGCTGCTGTAGCAAATGGATTCTCGGTTCTTCAGGCCTGTTTATTATCGCTACTTACTTTTTCTGGAGCTTCACAGTTTGCAGTTGTAGGTGTGTTAGGCGCCGGTGGTAGCGCCTTAAGTGGAATTGCTACCGCATCACTTCTTGGCGTACGCAATGGTTTGTATGGCGTCATCATGGCGCCACGATTAAAAGTTAAAGGTTTCAAACGCATTGTTGCTGCACAAGTAACAATTGATGAATCAACTGCAGTTGCTTTAGGGCAAGAAGTTCGCGGTGAAAGCGCTATGCGACAAGGTTTTTGGCTTACAGGTTTTGGTGTCTTTATCTTTTGGAATCTTTTTAC
>WLCU01000110.1 GCA_009705165.1 Actinomycetota bacterium
GGCTGGCGGAAAGCTTGATGCAGTTGTTTCAGCTAACGAAGGTCTTGGACTTGCAGCTGTAGCAGTTCTTAAGAAGAACAAGCTAAACGGCAAGGTCTGCGTATCTGGACAAGATGCAACTGTTGATGGATTGCGCGCAATCCTTACAGGTGACCTTTCAAACACTGTCTACAAGGCAATCAAGGCTGAAGCTGAAGGCGCAGCAACTCTTGCAATCGCATTGCTTAAGGGTGAAGAAGCAACAACAGCTACAGGTTCTGTAAACAACGGAACAACTGATGTCCCATCAGTTCTATTGGTTCCAGTTGGAATCACAAAGGCTAACGTCAAGGACGTTATTGCTGATGGCTTCCAGAAGAAGGAAGATGTCTGTGCAGGCATCGAAGATCTTTGCACAGCTAACGGAATCTAATTTCCGACCTAGCTAAGCAATAAATGTAGGTTGCGGCTCGGGGTTTATGCCCTGAGCCGCAACTTCTTTAATAGGATGTTTTTATATTTAAATATGTAGCAACTTAAGAACTAATCAGAAGTGGGCGCAAACATATGAGTACACCGATTCTTTCACTCCGTAGTGTTAACAAATCTTTTGGGCCTGTGCATGTATTAAAGGATGTTAACTTTGATATTGCTGCCGGAAAAGTAACTGCCCTAGTTGGTGACAATGGCGCGGGTAAGAGCACGCTTATCAAGTGCATCGCAGGAATTTACACACCTGAAACTGGTGACTTCTTATTTGAAGGAAATAAAGTTGACATTCATGGCCCACGTGATGCAACTTCTCTTGGAATTGAAATTGTGTATCAAGATCTTGCGCTGTGCGATAACTTAGATATCGTCCACAATATGTTTTTGGGTCGCGAACAAAAGCGTGGACCAGTCTTAAATGAAACTTCAATGGAAGCTCTTGCCCGCAAGACGTTAGATGGCTTGAGTGTCCGAACAGTTAAATCAATTCGCCAGACCGTTTCATCTCTTTCTGGTGGTCAGCGCCAGACGGTAGCGATTGCACGAGCCGTGCTTTGGAATAGCAAAGTTGTAATCCTGGATGAACCAACTGCGGCTCTTGGCGTTGCGCAGACTGAACAAGTATTAAATTTAGTTCGACGCCTTGCCGATAATGGTTTAGCTGTTGTGTTAATTAGCCACAACCTAAACGATGTCTTTGAAGTCGCCGACAACATTGCCGCACTTTACTTGGGCAATATGGCCGCTCAGGTCGATAAGAATGAAGTAATACCTCGACAAGTTATTGAATTAATCACGACTGGAAAATCTGCCGGCGTAGATGCACCAGCTGCTAATAAGGGAGCAAACTAATGAGCGCAGTGATTGAGCACAAAGACGCAACAATTAAAGGTGCAATTGCTGATTACTGGGCTCGGGTTAAAGCCGGTGATATTGGCTCGCTTCCAGCCGTACTAGGTCTTGTTGTACTTTGCATTGTCTTTGGATCTATGTCTAGCGTGTTCTTAACTCCTGGAAATTTTGCCAACTTACTTACACAAGCTGCTGCAGTAATTGTGATTGCCATGGGCTTAGTTTTTGTTCTTCTACTTGGCGAAATTGATTTATCTGCTGGCTTTACTGCAGGTGTGACTGGGGCAGTATTAGTAATTCTGATTACCAACCATGATGTGCCTTGGTATGCCGCACTTCTTGCTTCAATAATTGTTGGCGTAATCCTCGGTTTTGGTCTTGGCACTTTAGTTGCTCGCCTTGGTATTCCATCCTTCGTAGTTACTTTGGCGGCTTTCTTAGCTTTCCAGGGCATTTTATTGTTACTCGCAGGTGAAGGCGGAACTATCCGTGTAGAAGATAAAACTATTTTGGCTGTTGAGAATTCAAATCTCTCACCTTTGCTCTCATGGGTTTTCTTTATTGTTGTCTCTGTTATCTATGTTTTGTTGGGGCTAAGTAGCATAAATGCCCGCCGAAAAGCTGGTTTAAAATCTGAGCTAATCAAACTGTGGGTGCTAAAGACTGTTGGCCTACTTGGAATCACTGGTGTTGCTGTTTTCGCTCTTAATCTTGAGCGCAGCAATAACCCTGATCTAGTCAGCCTTAAAGGAATTCCTTACGTAGTTCCGGTAATTCTTTTACTGCTAGTTGTTGGAACTTTTGTTCTTGGTCGCACGGCTTTTGGTCGTCACATTTATGCAGTTGGTGGAAATGCAGAAGCTGCTCGACGCGCAGGTATTAACGTCAAGCGAGTACGAATTGCTGCATTCATGATCTGCTCAGGTTTAGCCGCAATTGCAGGAATGATTTTTGCATCACGCCAAAACTCTGTCTCACCTACAACTGGTGGTAGTTCAACACTTCTCTATGCAGTTGGCGCAGCCGTTATCGGTGGAACTTCACTCTTTGGTGGCAAAGGCAAGATGCGCGATGCGATTCTGGGTGGCTTAGTAGTTGCCGTAATCGATAACGGCATGGGTCTTTTGGGATATGCAGCAGGTATCAAGTTCATTGTTACTGGACTTGTTCTGCTTATCTCTGCAGGTGTCGATGCGATTTCTCGCCGCGGCGCTGCGGTTAATTAATCTAAAACACCCATCAAGTGCTCTAGAGCTAACTGATCAACTAGTTCATAGCCGTATCCACGTGTACCTGCAGCTTCAACATCGAAGGAATCTTTAGCAAGATCTCTCCAAGTCTCACCTGCAGAAAGCGTTGATTCTGCAAGGCCTGGAATATTTGAATCCTTCATTGCAGCAATTACACGTGGATCTGCGCGAAACGCTGCAGCCCGCTCTTTAAGCGCAAGGTATGTGCGCATATTTGAAGTTGCAGATTGCCATACGCCCTTGTCATCTTCTGTACGGCCCGGCTTGTAGTCAAAATGCTTAGGTCCGTCGTACTTATAGCGCTCAAGCAAATCTACTAAGAAGAATGCAGACTTTAAATCGCCATGTCCAAAAACTAAATCTTGATCAAACTTTGGGCCGTGCTGACCATTGAGGTCGATATGAAATAACTTCTTTTGCCAAAGTGCTTGAGCGATTCCATGTACAAAGTTCAAGCCGGCCATTTGTTCGTGTCCAACTTCAGGATTTAATCCAACTAACTCAGGACGATCTAACGTGTAAATAAAGGCCAGTGCATGTCCAATAGTTGGCAAGAAGATATCGCCGCGTGGTTCATTTGGTTTTGGTTCAATTGCAAATTTAATGTCATAACCATTGTCGGTAACAAACTCGCCTAACGTATTAAAAGCTTCGCGGAAACGATCTAATGCAACGTATCCATCTTTAGCGCCATCAGATTCGGCGCCTTCTCGGCCTCCCCAGCAAACATACGTCTTTGCACCAAGCTCAACTGCAAGTTCAATATTTTTCATAACCTTGCGAATTGCATAACGGCGAATATCTTTATCGTTTGAAGTAAAGGCGCCATCTTTAAAGACTGGGTGTGTAAAAAGGTTTGTTGTAGCCATCGGCACTTTCATGCCAGTTTCAGCTAGCGCTTTCTTAAAACGATCAATATGGCTACGTCGTGTTCCTTCATCACTTCCAAATGGGATCAAATCATCATCGTGAAAGGTGACGCCATAAGCACCGCGCTCTGCCAGCTCATTGACTGTGCGGACCGGGTCTAGCGGCCCACGTGTTGCATCTCCAAAGGGGTCACGCGCCTGCCAACCTACGGTCCAGAGACCAAAAGTGAACTTATCTGCCGGAGTTGGAGTCAATGACATAGCGTTAGATCCTTTTTACTCGGAGGCCAAAGGCCCGTTTTGTTACATCGCTAACTTACCTCTAATCTTGTCCCCTATCCAGATGCAATGGCGTAAAGCTTTACAACTGGGTTTGCGGGAGTGGTGAAATGGCAGACACGCAGGTCTTAGGAACCTGTGTCTTCGGACGTGCGGGTTCAAGTCCCGCCTCCCGCACACAACTTTAAATGAAAAGTTAAACTCAACTCATGGCAAAACAATCTGCAGCCCGCACAAAAATGTTGGCATCACAAGCGAAAAAAGAGGCAGCAGAACGCCGTGCCGAAAAAGCAAAAAATATTTGTGACGTTACAGCCAGCAAAGTTGATTTAGATAAATATGCAGAAGTAGATGGTGACTGGCGAGAAATCGGATTAGCCGCACC
>WLCU01000111.1 GCA_009705165.1 Actinomycetota bacterium
ACTTATTGTTGTATAAGATGAGCCCTGTGCAACTGTCTTATAAATTGGTGAAGTAATAACGCAGGTAGTTAGGCCGTCATTTTCAGTAGCAACAACCTGGTTTGAGGCTGATGAGTATCCACCAGCAAGTTCCCAAGCACCTTCTGAAAGGCAAGCTCCTGTAGATGAACGACCAGAAAGTGTAAAGGAAACATAATCAGTTGATTTTGTTCCCCAACCATTTGTGAATGTTGTCTGACCGGTAGCTGAAGCAGTATAAACACGAATGCGATACTGATTAGCTGCAAATGACAGAGGAACTGTAGTGGTCATTGATAGACCATCAGTTGCAACTGATGTTGGAGTGAATGGAACTTCTGGACCACCCCACTGATTTCCCTGATTGTTACCTGAACGGCGTGCCTGGTAAGTAACAATTGTTGAACCATCAGGTGTTGTACCTGCGCTAAGGAACTGTCCGGCCTCGGCAGTCAGAGTAATAACAGCTCCATTTACTTGTGTTCCTGCACTGGGATTATTTCCAGTGAAGTTAACAGCTGTTGCATCGGCTGCATTTGCTGTTACGGCAGAAACTCCACCGAAAGCAAGTGCTGCAACTGCAACAACCGCGATCTTCTTCAAGATTGTCTTTGTAGACATTTCTTTCCTTTCGTTAGTCGAACTAGGGACGATCCCCAATTCGGCTTGAGTTAATTTCTTAACTCGGTTTTGATGAATCGCACGTGCTGATTCACCAAATTCCCCATCGTGTATCCGGACGCGATGAGGAAACCTGTTTTACCCTCCGACCTGCACAGCCTGAGCCAGGATCTGGCTCTTGCCTGAATTCAAAAGAATTCGTGTTGTCATCTTCTTAGGTGCATCAGCTAAGTCATAGCCGCGGCGACCTGTTGGAAGAATGAAATCTGTTTCATTTAAGTAGTCATTAAAAATTGTGGCGGTAATTAAATACTGACCGTTTGCAAGGCGCTCGACAGTTGAATCAACGTTTGTTGTATTAACTGAACTCCAGTTACCAGCAAAACCGATGTTTAGTCCGGCAACTGCGTAATGAGTACCTGTTGCATCGATAGTGATTGTCTGATCAAGCAAAATGTTTGGTCCAACAGAAGATGTAATCAACTGGTTAGAGATAGTAAAACCATCAACGCCCATACCTGTTAGGCCCTTAGTTAAGCGAGCAACACCGGCAACATTGTTTGCATCAGTGACGCTAAAGCCTGCTGGGATTCCATCTTTATCAAGACCGTAGAAAGCAAGTGGTGCAACCTTTGCATTTAGCGCAGCTGCTTGAGCCTTCTTCTTCGCATCGGCTGCTGCTGCTTGAGCCGCAGCTGTTGCAGTAGCAGTTGCTGATGCAGTTGCTGATGGAGAAGTTGCAACTGGTGCTGAATCAATCTGTGCAACAGGTGCAGTTAATACTGACTCATTGCCACCGAGTGAGTTAAAGCCAAGGAATGCAGTAATAACAAGAATAAGTGAAAGCGCGGCTTTGCTTGACTTAGCTGCAATGTGTGCAGCTTTCTTGTAAGTAGTAGAAAGCGCGTTAAGTGCAGTTAAGCCAGTTGCTTCATCAATGACCCAGTCTTCAAGAACGCGAACCATTGACTTGCGAGCGCGAACCAAAATGTGGCGAACGTTTGCTGGGCTTGTGTTAAGCGCAGTTGCGATTTCTTCTGTAGTGCGGCCTTCCATTTCCCACATAACCAACGCAGTGCGCTGATCTGATGTAAGACGAGAAAGTGCTTCGCGGATAATCGCGGCATCTTCTGCAGCAGTAATAGTTGTATCAAGATCAACGTGGTTTTCTGAAGCGATCTCATTGAGGCGCTCTTGTGTTGTGTCGGCATCGATTGCAACCAAGTTTGGACGTGCACCACGTGCGCGAATCACGTTAAGTGAAAGGTTTGTAACTGAGGTGCGAAGGTATGCAATTGCGCGATCTGCTGAATCTAATTCAGGGGCAGCAAGCATGAACTTAAGGAATGCTTCCTGTACTACTTCATTAGCTTCGGCTTCATCCTTAGTAATACGGCGAGCTTGTGAAACTAACTGTGTGCGGTGTTCTGTGTAAAGCGCGCTCAACTGCGAAATTGACCAATCGGCAGCTGATCCTTGAACTGGTGCTTCTTCGTGAGCGTTTGCGGGTACTGCGCTCAGTAGGCGGGTGGCATCAGCCTGTGCAGCTAATTTCGCTGCCTTTGACTTGATAAGTGCCATTTAAGTAACTCCCGCGAGTGTGTAATACAAGGACAACGTCTTGCCCTCTATTAGTTAAGACACCGCAGGCGGGCAAATGTTGTGCCCATTGCGAAAGTTTTTTATAACAGGGGGAAGTACGTGTGCTTAGGGTCGCAAATTAGGCCTGCGTAATTGCGGTCAATTTTGGTCAATGTCAGTCAAGTTTGATGTTTTAAGCAGGCAACAAGCACAGCCTGAGCGAAAATTGAGGCTGGCTTAGGCCAGGTTTAGCTCCATCGCCTTTTGCGCAGCGGCCCGGCGATCCATAACACCTAGCGCCTTGTAGATCTTCATAGTTTCCTGGCGACCTGTTGAGATAGAAAAGCCCAACTCCTCGGCAATCTCGTGATTGGTCTTGGCTTCAACCATGGCCGTCAAAATCTTCATCTGACGTGGGGTCAGGGCCGATGGATCACTTGGATCTTGGGCGGAAAGATTTTCCTCGCGCACATCTTTTTGCTTAACCGTTGCGCCCTTGAAAACAGACAGAAGTGAGAAGTAAAGATCAAGGGCTGCAGCAAGGGCCGTAGTTTTTGAAACGAGTTCGGCCTGCACAGTTGCATTAAGCGGTTGGGCGAAACCAATATGAATAAATCCCTGAATCGCCCCGCGATCTCGAAGCGGCAAAACCAATTGCGTTGAATCTTTACTCCATGGCCCAACTTCGTGGCCGCTAGTAATTAAATTTTCTTGGCACCACACGCGCCATTCTTTTCCACTTGATACGTGGCCCTGTTCTTGAACTTCTGGACCAAAACTTGAAAGCACTTGCACTGAATCATTTGTTCGCAAGCGACTGATCTGGCACATGCTTGGTTGATACTGAACTAGATACTCAGTAACAATTGAACGCGCGATGTAATCAACGGGTGGATGAAAACTTAACCATCCAACAAATTTTTCAAGCTCTAACAATTGATTGCACCGTTTCTAATAAAATTCGATTCGAAAAGTATCACGAATCAACTTATATGACCATTCAAACTCGTACAAAACGCGTCATTTGCCCAGAAGAGTTTGTTTCGTGAGCATCACTTGGGGCCGGCCCCAGAACGTTTAACCAATTAACGCCGCCTTCACGCCAAAGCCCGACTTCACCGAAGTGAGAGCCGGGCCTTGGTTTAAAAGTGAAAGCTTAGTTTGAGGCAGAGCCTCTAACTATTTAAGCCTTTACTTTCTTTTGGATCTTGATAACTAGATTTGTAAGTGCAATGAGCTGCTTCTTTAGAGCAGTAATCATTGTGCTTACGCGAGTTGAAAGAGCTGCAACTGCATCAGATGCATCTTGCGCTGCTGCTGTTGCTGCATCTGCGGCTTCTGCTGCTGCATTAGCTGCATCAGTTGCTGCATTAGCTGCATCAGTAGCTTCTGACGCTGCATCAGCTGCTGCTTGCGCTGCTGCTGTTGTTACGCCGTTTTCAACTGTTGCATTAGCTGTAATAACTGAAGTTACTGCAGCTAGCTTGCCAGTTAGGCTTCCTGAGAAAGTTCCATCAACAGCTGGTGCAAAGATTGTCTTTGCGCCAAGTGATGAATCTGAATTTAGTGATCCACCAACAAAGAAGTCAGCATCAACTGATGCTCCGCCCATTGCCTTAGTGAATGTAACAGCACCAACAGCAGCTCCGTCGTAAACAGGGTTACCTGATACGTCTTTACCTGTGCGAGTAACTGTCATTGCTTCACCTGGTGAATATGATGCCTTGTCGAAAGACAAAGTTGATGCAGCTAGTGCTCCACCAATTGATACTGCAACTGTTGTTGTGATGTAAGCGCCAATTATAGAAAGTGGATCAGCAACGCGAACAGTCAAAGTTGCCTTTGCGCCTGAAACTGCGTTTGGTGCTGATGTGAAGTC
>WLCU01000112.1 GCA_009705165.1 Actinomycetota bacterium
AGATCGAATCGAAGTCCTATCTGCAGGATCTGCGCCTAAGGATTCCATTAATCCAATTGCAGTCGCCGCGATGGCTGAAGTCGGAATCGATATTGCACATGAGCAACCGAAAGTATTAACTCCAGAAGCAGTTATCGAATCAGATGCTGTAATCACAATGGGTTGTGGTGATGCCTGCCCGTTTTATCCAGGTAAGCGATATGAAGATTGGGTACTTGAGGATCCGGCTGGGCAGGATATTGATTTTGTGCGTGGCGTTAGAGATGAGATTAAAGCTAGAGTCGAAACTCTTCTTTCCGAACTACTCTGAATTCTAAATAAAAAAGCCCCGAGTGCGACCTCGGGGCTTTTTTGTGAAGCTCTTACTTAGCTGCGATTGTTGAGATTTCAAATTCAAGTTTAATGTTTTCAGAAACTAGGATTCCGCCTGTTTCTAGAGCTGCATTCCAAACTAGACCGAAATCCTTACGGTTGATTTCAGCTGCGCCTTCGAAGCCATAACGAGAGTTGCCAAAAGGATCTGTCGCTGTTCCTGAGTACTCGAACTCAATTGTGATTGGCTTAGTGACATCTTTGATTGTCAGGTTACCTTCTACTGAAAGCTTTTCTGACCCTGAGTCTTTAACTGAAGTTGAAGTGAAAGTAATCTTTGGAAAGTTTGCAACATCAAAGAAGTCAGGAGACTGTAGGTGGCCATCACGATCTGCGCTACGTGTGTCTACTGATCCAGCGTTGATTACAATTGAAATTGTTGCAGCGCCATCGGCAACTACTGCTGAACCTGTGTAATCGTTAAATGAACCACGGACTTTTGTAACCATTGCGTGGCGTGCGCTGAAACCAACACGGCTGTGTGAAGCATCGATTGTGTATGTGCCTGCTGGCAGAGTTGCAAGAACTGACATGAATTTTCCTTTGATAGTAATTGAATAAAGGTCACTGACTGTGACACTTGGGGAGCCTATAGTAATTTAGTTGAAATTTCAACTAAATGTAGGACCCCTGCAAAAGCCGCAATTTGCAAGGCTTTTGCAGCTGCACTCAACTAGTAACTAAAGAATCGATTGCTGATTTAATGATTGGCATTGCCTCATCAATATTTTGTAAAAATGATGCATTCAATTGAATCCAAACACCTTTGTAGAGCACATTAACGCCCCAAACATGCATTTCATCGGCGGCGGTAGAACCTTCTTTTAACATAAGGGCTTTGTCTTCATCTAGTCCAGGCAAATCCACTAATTGCTGGCCATCTGCTAACCACTGTTTTTCTTTTTTATCCCATAAGCCGTTTGAGTTGTTTGCCCACAAAATGGTTCCACCAACTTCTGCCACTTGAATTCCGTAAGAGCAAGCAATGCCACCGTTATTAATTGCATCAAATAGATCGGTACCTTCTGATGGTTGCCAATCTGTTGGGACATATTTTGACCCCTTCACTTGGGCATCAAAAGCTGCAACTACCTTAGATTGTTCGCACGTGGAGGGTGCTGAAAACTTCACAGATTGCTCGTTATTGACCTCTGCCTTATTTGTTGAACAGGCCGTAATCGATATTCCAATCATGGCTACAAGAATGAGTATTTTACTTTTTTCGAATTTTATATTATTCATGGCCCTAGGCTATCAAAAGGAAATGCCAGCCACTCAGATGAGAAGCTGGCAACCCCCTGTGAATTTCTACTTAACGGTGATAACAACCTTGAGAGCTTTTGTCTCTGCGGCCCGACTAAATGTGTCGTAGGCATCAATAAATTGATCAAAGGTGAAGAAGTGAGTTGCAAATTTTGCAGCATCTAGTTTCTTACTTGAAACCAGTTTAAGTAGTAGTGGCGTTGTATTTGTATTTACAAGGCCCATACTTATTGAAACATTTTGGATCCATAGGTTCTGTAGTGCTAGTGAAACTGGCTTGCCATGGACGCCTACGTTTGCAACGTGACCACCAGGACGCACAATCTGCGTTGCCATCTCAAAGGTCTCAGGAACACCTACTGCCTCTATTGCTACATCAACACCTGCGCCATCGGTCATGGCCATGACTTCTTCGTGCCAGTTAGCAGAGCCAGAGACAACTACATCGGTTGCGCCAAACTCGCGAGACTTTTCAAGTCTGTTTGTATCAAGATCGATAGCGATGACTCGCGCTGCACCATAAAGGCTTGCAGTAATTATTGATGCCAATCCAACTGGGCCAGTACCAATAACTGCTACTACGTCGCCCGGTTTAACTGCGCCATATTGAACGCCCATCTCAAAACCTGTTGGCAAGATATCTGACAACATCACTGCCTCGATATCACTTGTTCCTTCGGGCATTTTATGTAAAGAGTTGTCTGCATATGGAACCCGGACAAGTTCAGCCTGGGTGCCATCAATTAGGTGGCCGAATACCCAGCCAAGTCCAGAAACTCCTTCATCACCAAGGCAGTGTGAATATAAGCCTTGCTTACAGTTCTTGCAGGCGCCGCAAGATTTGATGCAGGAGATAATTACTCGATCTCCAACTTTAAAGTTGGTAACAGAAGTTCCAACTTCGATAATTGTTCCCACGCCTTCGTGACCAAGAATTCTGCCTGGAGTAACGGCTGGGACGTCACCTTTTAAGATATGTAAATCTGTACCGCAGATAGTTGTTGTTTCTACTTTGACGATGACATCTGTCGGCTTCTGGATTTTTGGATTAGGAACTTCTTTCCATTCCTTCTTGCCTGGGCCGCCATAGACTAGAGCCTTCATTTTCTTTCCAACTCTCTATTAATTGCAAAAGAAGCTTTTGCAATTTCATTGTTCTCCCTTCTAGCCATTGAGCAATATGGAAGTGGCTATTGTCATAGTGATGTTAGAGATACATTCTGAGTTATCCTTCAACAATGCCTCAGCAAGCTTTAAGTAGTCGAGAAGCCATCACACGGGGTTTACCCATCTTTATTACTGCGATAAACATGCGCGCAGGCCTAACAATCATGAGCCCTCTGTATCCAATTCTCAAAGCGCAGTACAACTTGAGTTCATTTCAACTTTCTTTCTTAACTTCACTGTCAGTTTTATGCTTTGCGGGCAGCGCTTTTCTCATGCCATTTGTTGGGAAAATTGGGGGGACCAATAAGGTCATTGCTTGGACTTTGGCAGTATTAACAGGAGCGATTTTCTTGCGCGCAGTTGGCAACGTCCCAATTCTTTTTGTTTCTTCGGTAACCGTAGGTATCGCGATTGCAGTTCTTAACTTTTCACTTCCAGTGTGGGTAAAAGAGAATGTTCCCGATCATTCCGGGTTAATCACCGGTATTTACATAACCATTATGGGCACTTTCGCCGCAATATCTGTAGCGGTTGCAGTCCCACTTGCCGAGGCAACTTCTTGGGGTTGGCGTTTATCAATGGTGCCTTGGTTGGTTATCGGTTTCATTTCATCGATTTGGTGGATGCTTCGAATTGCACGCTCACCTGATTCAAATCATATGGAAGTTAGTTCGAAGTTTCATTCAGTGCTTCTGAAACGACCAGGAGCTTGGTCAATCGCAATATTTTTTGGATTGCAGTCCATGCTTTTTTACGGAACAGCCACCTGGTTGCCTACGATTCTAGTTTCGAAAGGTTTTACACTTAGTCATGCAGGGTTAGCAGTTTCGATTACGGGGTTTATGGGATCAGCAATTGGTATCGCCGCTCCTCATTATGCATCTAAGCTCAAAAACATCCAGGGTTTCTTGGTACTGATGGGGCTAATGATTTCACTTAGCTTTGCTGCAGTTATTTTTGACTCTGGTCCACGTTTGGTTGTGTGGTTACTTATTTCAAACATCGGACTTTCAATTACTTTTCCACTTTCACTTTTACTCACAGTAACTCGCAGCGTTGAAGCATCTGAGACTAGGTCGCTTTCTATCATGGCGCAATCAATCGGATATTTGATGGCTGCATTTGCACCAGGAATAGTTGGTGCAATATTTGATGCCACGCTCAGTTGGAGCGCAGCGTTGCTTATTCCAATTATTTTGGGGATTGCCCTAGG
>WLCU01000113.1 GCA_009705165.1 Actinomycetota bacterium
GTGGAATTCCGCGGGCCGGGATGCAAGTAAAAACCAACGAAGGAGAAAACTTAGGCGAGGTAACAAGTGGAACATTTTCACCTTCGCTCAAAGTAGGAATTGGTATTGCGATTTTGGATTCGACAGTGAAAGTGGGCGATCAATTAGTTATTGACGTCCGAGGTAGGGATTCACTAGTCGAAGTCGTAAAACTTCCTTTTATGCCTTCGCACGTTCGTTAAATTCAATTGGCTGCATAAACGCGGCTTTCGTGTGCGCACGACGAAGTGCGGAAAGTACTGGCGTTCCAGCGAAGCTAAGTAAAATCGTGGTGAAAATCGCTCGCGGAATATCCCATGCCATTGAGGTTGCGAAGTGAAAAAGAATAAATCTATAGATATTTTCATGTAAAGATCCCTGGGGGATATATGAAAGTTGAGTGTTTGCGCCTAAAGCCCACGGCCAAAATTGCAAATCCATTAATATCCCAAAGACTTCAGAAGCAATAATTCCAAAGGCAATGAGAAGAAATATCTCTTTTTTTCCGCGCAAGAGTTTTTTTCCAGGAAGCAAGCCTGCCGCCATACCAATCCAGGCTGCTGCAAAAATTTGATATCCCAGCCACGGGCCAAGGCCTCCAGTTAGTAGGGCAGAAACAAACATTGAAGTAAGACCAAGCAGAAAACCAAAAGAAGGCCCGAAAACTCTGGCGCTTAAAATCAAAATAAACCACATTGGTTCGATTCCTACCGCTCCTGCGCCAAGTGGTCGCAGTGCTGCGATAAGTGCAGCAAGCACTCCTAATAGCGCAATTGATTTAGCATCTAACGACGAGTTCGAAATTTGAATGATCACCAGTACGAAAGCAATAGTGACTGCAAACCAGAAAAAAATCTGTGTTTTTGGTAAAGACTCCCCAGAGTAGAAAAATGGCCAAAAAAATCCTGCGGCAGAAATTACTGAGGCAATAGTTAATACCGCGGTGCTTGTCCGAGAAAAGCGAACTACGTCAGGAGTAAGCATCATTGCTGCCCTTCAATTGCTCTGACTACATCGGCCACAGTCAACCAGGGTTGCGGCGACATAACCTTTGAAACTTGGGGCGCAAATGCTGGCGAAGAAAGCAGTACATCTATCGTTGGTCCATCAGCAACAATGTCACCGTCTGCAATAAATATCGTACGTGTTGCCAGTTCAGCAACTAGTTCAACGTCGTGAGTAGCGATCACGACACTCTTATTGTAAGTACGGGCAAATTCAATCAATATTCTTGTCAGGATTCTTTTAGCTTGGTAATCCAATCCTCTAGTTGGTTCGTCCAGTATGAGCAAACTCGGATTAGATGAGAGCACGACACTTAACGCCAAACCAAGACGTTGACCTTCAGATAAATCTCTTGGATGAGTTGTTGCTGATACTCCGGGAACTAACTGCTGTAGCAGTTTCAAAGTAGTACCTAGCGCAATCTCATTGTCAGTATCTGCTTGCTTACATTCATCATTAACCGATTGCGCATAGAGCAAGTCACTTGGCTCTTGTGGAACAAAACCAATATTTTGGCGACGCAATTTGTTAAATAGTTTTTGAGAATCATGTCCGTTGACAATTACCGAACCTGAATCGTTATGGCTAATACCTGCAATTGCTTTGAGCAGTGAACTTTTTCCAGCACCATTACGACCCATAATCGCTACGATTTCATTTTCGTAGATGTCGGTATTTACATTAGAAATCGCCGTTTTGCCACCGTATGAAATAGTTAAATTCTTAATCTCTATAAAAGTGTTGTGCGAAGTTGGTTTAGTTTCAACAATTTCGGCAGCATGTGTTTCTCGGAATTGACTTGTTAGACGGCGCATTTCTCGTACTGACGTGCCGATTTGATTCAAACCTAAAGCTCTAGCTAGCTCAACAATCGGCGGGGCGATAGGAGAGTTCATCAGAATTTGCTCTGGCGTACCCACAATTGTGTTGCCCGCTCCATTGATCTGAACAATTCGATCAGCAAATTGGATTACGCGTTCTAATTTATGTTCAGCGATTATCACCGTAAGGCTCAAGTCATGGACTAAGCGATGAAGAATTGAAAGAACTTCCTCTGCAGCTATTGGATCTAAAGCACTGGTGGGCTCATCTAAAACAAGCACTTTGGGGTGCGCAACGAGCGCGCTAGCAATTGCGACCCGTTGTTGTTCACCGCCACTTAGCGTTGCAAGGGCACGGTTTCGAAGTGGCGCCAATGAAAGAAGATCTAAAGTTTCTTCCACCCTTTTGCGCATGACATCATTGGGCAAATTAAGCGCTTCCATCCCAAAAGCGAGTTCTTCTTCAACGGTGTCGGCAACAAAACCATTAGCAGGATTCTGACCAACGATTCCAATTAAATGTGCAAGTGCGCCAGGCTTGACGGTTGCAGTTGAAATTCCATTAACCCAAATGTCACCCGCCAGAATTCCTCCTGTGTGGTGGGGGACTAAACCATTGATCAGGCGAAGCAGAGAAGATTTTCCTGAACCAGTTGGGCCAATTACTAAAACCAATTCACCTTCGGCGATTTCTAACGTTAAGTCTTCAATAACAGTTGTCGTCGAATTTGGATAAATGAGTGAGACATTTGCAAACTTGATCATGACGCGACCACCACCGCGATAGCGCAAAGCGCAACTACCGAATCTATTCCCGCCCATTTAATTGGCCGATAGCGAGATCGTTTCTTGCTAATTCCATAACCGCGGGCATCCATTGAAGCGGCAAGATCGAGAGAGCGTGCCAGTGATTCTTCAAGGAGTGGAATAGCGATTCGCTTGAACGATTTTAATCCTCGGGTTTTTTGCCCGCGTAATTGCTGGGCAGTTCGAATTCTAGAAACAGCACTAACGATTTGTGGCAAAACCGAGGTGGCGATTACAACGGATACACCAAACTCATAAAGGTAGACAGGCAATACCCGAAGTAAGCGATGTGGACTTGTTAACGATGCCGCGGCAGAGAGAATCACGATGATTGCACAGATAATTACACCTTCGGAAAGTGATGAAACTAAACGTTCACGTGTTACATCTCCACCTATCCGAATTCCGGGCATCCAATGCGGCAATGGAAGAATGGGAGTACGGAACAAAACCGTTCCCGGAATTGGTACACCAATAAGAACGCCAATAAGTGCACGGACAACCAGAATCCAAAGGGCGATTTTTAAACTCCAGTTAAAGGAGCGGCCCCAAGGTGCGCTTTCTCTTTGCAGAAAGACGATCACTGACAAAACACCCACCATTGCAATAGCAAAGGTTGGTGAATTCACACGAGCTACGGAAAAGGCCGTAGCCAGTGAAAATATCCACCAAGTTAGTGGGTGAAATGTCAGCTTCTTCATCGCTTAACCGATTATTTTTTAAGCAGAGCTTTAGGTGTTGGAATCTCTAAGCCGCACTCTTTAGCCGGATACCCAGAAAGTCCGCAAATTAATCCAGAAGATGCAGCTCGTATTTTTACTACTTGATAGAGGACGTCAATACCTTGTGATGCTTTCGCAGTACGTACGCAAGTTGTAATTGTCTTACGTGGCTTTTCACCTTTTGGAGCCCAAGCGGTGGAGCCAAAATCAATTACTAGGCCGATTCGTTTCGTATCTTTATCACCTTTAACTTTTGCACAAATAGAGGCGAAGCTAGGTTTGACCGAAGGCATCAAAGATGGGACATCATCGCTACTAAAAACAAATGACCAACCTTCAACTGAACCATCTGCAATATCAACTGTTGGGCCGGTCATCGCTGCGCTCCATTTAGTGGCACCAGGTGCGGCTTGAAAATAGCCCCAGTAACGCCAGCCTTTGCTGGCCGCATGGCTTTGGGGAATGGCAAAAAACGTCGATGCTAATAAAACAATTGCAATAAATAAACTCTTGAATTTCATTTCTGTGGGGCCTCTCAAGTGTGAAAGAGTCTCACAGGGAGTAGCGCCGTACGTATGTGGAATAAGAATTCCATAGACATCTGGACCACACCCCGCAAA
>WLCU01000114.1 GCA_009705165.1 Actinomycetota bacterium
CTTGGCAAAGGTGCAATCGATTTATAACCTTCTAGCAATGCTGCTTCTTGCTCGGGTGTATCGAGGTAATACATTGTCACTGCCAAATCCTGTTGAGGAATTCCAAAACCGCAGTCGTCAAAATCAAATACAGACAACTGACTTTCATTCCACATTAAATTCCATCCGTGCAAGTCGCCGTGAATAATTTGAACTGCAGTCTGGGCATAAAGTTGCACCATGTCACTCGTAATTCTTGCCACTGCTTCTTGAACCAAGGCGCGTTCTGCTGTTGGTAATAATGACTTAGCGCTAAGAAGAAAATCCTCTGTCCCCCATAACCAATCATCAAAAGTAGGCAACTCGGCTGGTTGAGTAAGTTCAAAATCTGTAGAGCTTTGATGTAACTGCGCCATCAAGGCACCAACCTGGAACATTTGAGATGGTGTTGCCTCATCTCCTAACTCTTCCCCTTCTAACCAGGTGTATAGAACTGCCTTTAGATCTTGATTCGATGGTGCATGAAAAATCGTTGAGATAAAACTATCGCTTGAGTTGGCGATTGGGTGTGGAAGATTTATGCCAGGTACTCGAGCCAAGAATCTAACCCATTGAACCTCTGCCAACATATTTTCAGGTGTTCGAGTTGAATTAATATTAATTCGTAAAGCAAATTTCTGTCCTGATTCGGAAACTACAGAAAAAGTTGCGTTAAATTCAAAGTTAATAGATTTAATTACACAGTTCGCTAAACCGTACTGAATGAGCAATTCATGTGCCGCTTGTGTCAATGAAGTGATTTGTTCATCGACTTCTAGATCGAAGAAATCCGAACTCATGAGTTAGCCTCCATAATCTCGCCAGTTTGCATATCTATTTTCTGAGTGGACATCAAGCCTAATTGGGTAACGATTAATTCTGCGATTTTTTCTCCTATGCCCGGAGTCGCAGCAATATCTTCTGCGCTAGCTTTACGGATTGCTGCCACCGATCCATATCTTTCTAAAAGTGCTTTCCTGCGTGCTTGACCTAGTTGCGGAACCTCATCTAGTACTGACTCGAGCATGATCTTTGATCTGCGTGAGCGGTGGAAAGTAATTGCAAATCTATGAGCCTCATCGCGCAATCGTTGCAAAAGATAGAGCCCTTCACTTGACCTAGGTAAGATCAATGGATCCTTCGCACCAGGCAACCACACTTCTTCCAAGCGTTTAGCCAGACCGCACAAAGCGATATCTGTAATACCTAACTCATCCAAAGCGCGTTTAGCCGCATTTACTTGGGGCAATCCACCGTCCACAACAATTAAATGTGGAGCGTAAGAAAACTTGCTTGGCTTTCCACCAAGTTCGGCAACCTCTGCATCGCTTTCTTTGCGATCATCTAGCAATCTCTTCAACCGTCTGGTTATAACTTGATGCATTGCTCGCGTATCGTCAAAACCTTCATCGGTGTTGATTATGAATCTTCGGTATTCACTTTTTTTAGCCATTCCATCTTCAAATACCACCATCGAGGCAACGACCGATGTGCCAGAGATATTTGAAATATCAAAGCACTCAATTCGAAGTGGCGTGTTCTCAAGATCTAATATCTCCTGTATTTCAGTTAAGGCTTTCCCGCTAATGGCAACGTCATTTGCACGTTTACTTAAGTACTGAATCAACGAATACTGAGCATTTCGCTTAACGGTATCTAAGAGTTCAGCCTTTTCGCCGCGTTGTGGCACCTTAATTTCAGTTTTCGTGCCGCCAAGTGATGCTAAATAGAGTTCAATCTGTTCGACATTTTCAGGTTCGGAATTAATATAAATATTATGGGGCACCGAAATTGCGCCAGTTCCATAAATTGAATACAAAAGTGCGCTGACCACATCTTGGCCTTCTAGAACCATTTCCTGGTCAACTATCCAAGAACGTGAACCTTTTACTGAGCCACGGTGCATGGAAAAGATCGAGCCAGCGGCGTGAAAACCATCTTGATAAATTGCGATGAAATCCCCATCAAGGTCATCAGAAAAATTGCCTTGAGTAGATTTTTGAGCTTTTTCAAAGGACTCAATTTGATCACGCAAACGTGCCGCGCGTTCAAAATCTTCACGTGAGGCTGCGTCCTGCATCTCCTCATGGAGTTTAGGGACAATATTTTCCATACCTGATTCCATGAAATCATCTAGGCGATGCGCTAGTGCTAAGTGGTCCTCCTTGGAAATCCAACCAACGCAGGGGGCAGCGCATTTTCCAATATCACCAAGCAGGCATTGCCGTTTACTTCTTTGGGCACGAGAGAAATTAGAGGATGAACATGAGCGCACTGGAAATACTTTGAGTAAAACTTCAAAAGTATTGCGAAGTGCCCAGGCATTTGTATAGGGACCGAAATATTTAAGCCCTGGTCGTTTGTCTTTTCGCGTAATAAATATCATCGGGAACTCATCATTAAGCGATAGCGCTAAATATGGGTAAGACTTGTCATCTTTGAATTGGACGTTGTACTTGGGTTGATACTGTTTAATCCAGGAAAATTCCAAAGCCAACGCTTCGAGTTCGGTGCTTACAATTGTCCAATCAACTCGCACGGCTTCATGAACCATTCGATTAGTCTTGGTAGCTAAATTGCTTTGAAAGTAATTGCTTAATCTATTCTTAAGGTTTTTTGCTTTGCCTACATAGATAACTTTGTCTGCCTTATTAAAGAAGCGATATACCCCTGGATGCTCTGGAATATTACTTGGCCGATAATCTTTAGGATCTGCCATCAAACTATTTCTTGGTCGCTACTTTTCGATTACTAGCAAGAATCTCACCCAAGAATTGCCCGGTATAGCTTGCTTTCACCTTAGCTACATCTTCTGGAGTGCCCTGCGCTACAACAAGTCCGCCGCGGAATCCACCCTCTGGCCCCATGTCTATTACCCAGTCTGAAGATTTAATTACATCTAAATTGTGTTCAATAACTACAACCGTGTTACCAGTATCAACAAGACGGTTCAGAACACCTAATAATTTACTGACATCTTCAAAGTGCAGACCTGTTGTTGGTTCATCCAATACATAAATGGTTCTGCCAGTTGAGCGACGTTGCAATTCAGTTGCTAATTTAACGCGCTGTGCTTCGCCACCAGAAAGAGTTGGTGCGGATTGCCCTAACCGAACGTAACCTAGACCAACATCATTGAGTGTTTTTAAATAACGCGCAATAGCTGGAACTGATTCGAAGAAATCAGCGGCAAGTTCGATTGGCATATCTAATACATCGGCGATTGTTTTGCCTTTGTAATGAACTTCTAGAGTTTCGCGGTTGTATCTGGCACCATGGCAAACTTCGCATGGAACATACACATCGGGCAAGAAATTCATCTCAATTGTTATCGTGCCATCACCTGAACAGTTTTCGCAGCGACCACCTTTGACATTAAATGAAAAACGACCCTGCTGATAGCCGCGTATTTTCGCCTCGGCAGTTTCTGCAAATAGGGCACGGACCTTGTCAAACACCCCCGTGTAAGTAGCTGGGTTTGAACGAGGTGTCCGTCCAATTGGGGATTGATCAACGTGTACGACTTTATCTAATAAATCAATTCCAGTGACAGTTCTGTGGCGACCCGGCACCAGGCGTGAGCCATTGAGTTTGTTAGCAAGAGTTGTGTACAAAATATCGTTAACTAGCGTTGATTTCCCAGAACCACTTACACCTGTGACTGAAACAAAAACACCCAGCGGAACCTCAACGTCAATATTTTGTAAGTTATTTTCTTTAGCCCCTTTAACTACAAGCTGGCGCTTGGTATCTATTGGACGGCGTTTTGCGGGAATCGCTATTGATTTACGGCCAGATAAATACGCACCTGTAATTGATTCTTTAGAAGCAATAAGTTCTTCATAGGATCCTGAGACAACGACTTTACCGCCATGTTCACCGGCACCTGGGCCAATGTCTACTACCCAATCTGCTGTGCGAATTGTTTCTTCATCATGCTCAACGACAATTAAGGTATTACCTAAGTTAC
>WLCU01000115.1 GCA_009705165.1 Actinomycetota bacterium
CTAGTAGCGGAGGCGGGATTTGAACCCACGACACAGCGATTATGAGCCGCTTGCTCTACCAAGCTGAGCTACCCCGCCAAGGGTTGTGCTTGTAAAAGCGATCTTCAACTGATGAAGAACTCTTTCGAGCCCCCCACCGGAATCGGACCGGTGACCTTTTCCTTACCATGGAAACGCTCTACCAACTGAGCTAGGGGGGCAGGTCGAACGCTGAGCGTACAGGCAAATAACTACTTTGGAAAAATCACCTAATTATTGGGCTGGATTTAGCGTGATTTTGCCAGTTGTTTCACGGGCCAACATAGCTTGATGAGCTTGGGTTGCTTGGCTCAAGCCAAAAGTTGCACCGATAACTGGTTTTAACTTTCCATCAATAACTAAAGAAAAAAGTTCGGTAATTACATCGTTTAAGAGTTCCTTATTACCAAAGCAATGTGCCAACCAAAAGCCCGTAATTGTTTTTGTTCCACCTATTAGAACTCCTGGATGAATTGGAGTTGGCGCAGTACGAGATGCCATTCCAAAAGTTATCAATCTTCCAAATGGAGCAAGTGCTTCAAGGCTTACATCAAAAGTTTTACCGCCAACCATTTCTAGAACTAAATCAACTGGCTTTCCATCATTGGCTTCCAAAATTGCAGCTAGCAGTTTTTCTTGATCGGCAGCAATTGCGATATCTGCGCCAAGTGATAGCGCTAGTTCTCGCTTGCTTTCGGTTGAAGCAACCGCAATTACTTTTGCACCCCACAATTTTGCTAATTGAATCGCGATAGTTCCGACTCCACCAGCTGCAGCATGGATAACCACAGTTTCACCTTTTTTAAGATGTCCCACGGTTTTTAAAATATGCCAAGCGGTTGTGCCTTGCACCAACATACATAAAGCTTGTTCATCTGAAACTCCTACTGGAATTTCAATCATTGCCGCAGAATGTGCAACTGCCTTTTGCGCATATCCCCCACCATCAACTGGTGCTAAAACGCGGCGGCCATTTGCAGTTCCAACAACTTCAAGTCCTGGTACTAAGGGAAGTTTCTGTGGAGATAAATATGAGTTTTCTGTTTGGTGTGTATCTGCGTAATTAATACCAATAGAACTAACTTCGATTAACTCTTGACCAGGACCTGCAACTGGATCTGCAAGATCGACAAGGTGCATAGATTCTGGACCACCGAATGCGGTGATCTGTATAGCTTTCATTTTTATCCCTTTGTTGAGCCGAGAGTTAAGCCGGAAACAAACTGCTTGCGTAGAACAAAGAAGACAATAAGCGTTGGCAGGGCAGCAATAACCGCACCCGCCGCCAAAAGGTTGTAATCGGTTACAAATTCACCTTGTAAGCGGCCTAAAGCCGAAGTAATTGGGCGCTTTGAATCCGTAGACATAAGTACCAATGCCCAGAAGAAATCGTTATATATCCAGGTAGTCATCAGCACACCCAAAGATGCAAGAGCTGGACGAAGTAATGGCAACATCACTTTTGTGTAGTGCGTAAAGACTGTCGCGCCATCGACCATTGCGGATTCGCTAATTTCTTTGGGAACGGTTTTCATATAACTTGAAAGAACGAATGTCGCAAAGCCCATCTGGAATGCGACGTGAATTAAAACAACACCCCAAGGAGAGTCATAAAGCAATCTTGGAATTCCAACTGCTTTGCCTAAAGTGATGTACATCTTGAAAACTGGAATAAAGACTAGTTGTGCTGGTAGCAAGTTACCTGCGGTAAATAGAAGAAGCAAAGAAACGTTCCACTTAAATGAATATCGACTAACGACAAATGCGATGAGAGAACCAAAAAATAGGGTTAAGAAAACCGCAGGGACCGTAATTGCAAAAGTATTAGCGAAATAAAGAGGCAGATCCATCCGTGAAATTGCATCGATATAGTTTTGGAAATTAATTGTCTTTGGGAATGAGAAAACTCCATTTGCACGAATGTCTTTGTAGGGACGAAGTGAAGTCCAGACTGTCCAAACAATTGGAAAAATCCAAACCAAGGCAAAGATGCCTATAAAGGCTGAGATGAACCCATCTTTTACTTTTTGCTTATTGCGGTATTTGGCCGCAGCTTCGCGTGCTGAAGTATCAATTGTCATTGGACATCACTCTTAAAGGTTGTACGTAGGTAGGCGATGATTGGTCCGATTGAAAGCACAAAGAGAATGACTGCATATGCAGCACCTTTCATGGAAGCACCTTCTCCGGCAATATTTTGAAAGACCAAAGTACCCAGAATCGGAAAGCCCGCAGAAGAGCCGTAAATAATGTAAACAATGTCGAAAGCACGCAGGGATTCGATAATCGTGATCACAATAACAATGATATTTACCGGTTTCATAGACGGGAAAATCACCTTTTTAAAGGTCTGCCACTCGGTAGCCCCATCAAGGGCTGAAGCTTCACGAAGAGACATATCAACTGACTTAAGGCCAGCTAAATAGAGCAGCATGATGTAACCAATATGTCGCCACGAAGCAATGGTCAAAATTACGTAGATATTAATGTCGTAATTTCCGAAAAATGAGATTGCATTATCAATATCGCGACCCATGAGGCCGTTAACAAAACCATCTGGGCGAAGTAAGAAATTCCAAATAATTCCAGTTACTGCCAATGAAAGAACTACAGGTAAGTAATAAGCGGTTTCGTAAAACTTGTGGCCACGAATCTGGCGATCAATTTGGTAAGCAAGCAAGATGCCAATAGGGGTTGCAATTCCAGCAAACCATGCCAACCAAATAATGTTGTTTTGAATTGCATCCCAAAAAGCTGGGGTATCAAAGAAAATATTTTTGTAGTTTGCAAGTCCTGCCCACTTAATTCGTGAGATTGAAATTCCGGACCAGTATGTAAAAGAAAGAATGATTGTTAAAAATGCAGGAACCCATACAAGAAGTAGATGAAAGAAAAGTGGAATTCCTACGAATGCGCTTAATGTTGTGCGATCTGCTCTGGAAAAGGCTCGACGGCGATGGGTCTTTTGATTATCCATCGCCGTCGAGCTCATACATTTACCCTATCTTATTAAGCGTGCTTATTAAGCTAGTGGTGGAAGTGCATCCCATTGTGCTTGGAGAGTATCTTGAATCTTTGATACATCCTTTGGATTTTTAAACCATGACTGAATTGCGGGACCAACAACTGGGCCAGCAAAGTCAGGGCGTGTATCGCGATCAAGGAACTGAGTGATGTACTTTGCTTCACCCATAACTGCAAGCTGTTCCTTCTGGAACGCATCGTATGTTGAAGTATCTTGTCCGCTGTTTGCAGATGTCATTGGAATCAAAGCTCCATTTGCATCCTTAGCTGCGAGAGTAGCTGTTACGCCCTCCATACCGCCGGCAAACTCTAGGAAGTTAGCTCCACCATCATTATTTGTTCCATTTGCAGCTACGCACCAACCATCGATAGGTGCATCGATTGTGTCGCGACCGTGCTCTGGATTGATTTCTGGGAATGGAATGATTGAAAGATCATCGTAGTCAGCTTGTGACTGCTCTTTGAAGTTTCCACCAAACCATGAACCCATAAGCATTGATCCGGCCTTCTTCTGAAGAAGAAGCTGCATAGCTCCATCCCATTCAAGGTCAAGAACGTTTGGATTCATGTAAGGAAGAAGCTGTGACCAGTGTGTAAACACTTCTGTCACCTTTGCATCTGTCCACTTTTCACGTCCTGCTAGAAGATCAACATGGAATTGGTATCCGTTGATACGTGCGTTGAGGATGTCGAATGTTCCCATTGCTTCCCAGCCGCCCTTATCGCCAGCAGCCCAACCAACAAGACCCTTCTTCTTCATGCCATCAAGCATCTTTAGCATTTCATCCCAGTTTGTAACATTGTCTGCATTTAAACCGAGATCCTTAAACATTGACTTGCGGAAGTGCATACCCCATGGGTACCA
>WLCU01000116.1 GCA_009705165.1 Actinomycetota bacterium
ATTAAAAGCTGCTATCGGGAAAAACACTTCCCCGCGCACTTCAATCAAAGTGGGAAGTTTTGAGCCTTTTAAAGTGTGAGGAAGATTCTTAATCGTTTTCACATTTAAAGTTACATCTTCACCTGTAACACCATTTCCTCTGGTTAATCCCCGAACTAATTGACCATTTTCAAAAGTTAAATTGATTGCAAGGCCATCAACTTTTAATTCACAGAGATAAACTGGATTTGAGCTTTCTTTTTCAACACGGTCAAACCAGGCCGTCAATTCCTCGAAATCAAAGACATTGTCAAGGCTCATCATTTTTTCTATGTGATCTCGTTGCTCAAACTGTGTTGCAAAACCCCCACCAACATGGGCAGTAGGTGAATCTGCTTCTCGCAGCTCTGGATGTTTTGCCTCTAGGGCAGTTAACTCTTTAAGAAGTGAATCGAACTGGGAATCCGAGATAGTTGGTGCATCTAGAACGTAATATTTAAATTGATGATCACGAATCTCATTTATGAGTTCGCTCATCCTGTGGCGTGCTTGATTGCTCATTAAGCGGTCTCACAGATTGTTGCCGAACCAACTACGCGATCACCATCATAAATAACCATCGCTTGACCAGTTGCAAGCCCCAGTAATGGCTCATCCAACTGCGCAACAAGCAAAGTTCCATCAAAGAAGTAAGAACATGGCAGAGCTGCACCATGTGCGCGCACTTGAACAAATCCGCGTAATACTTGATCGGTTACACCAGGCCCACACCAAACTGGACGTTCACCTTTCATCGTTGAAACCGCTAAATCCTCTCGAGCTCCAACAACGACGGTGTTTGTGACTGGTTCAATTTTTAGGACAAAACGTGGTGAACCATCAACTGTAGGAACAGTTAGACCCAAACCTTTTCGCTGCCCAATTGTGTATGTGTAGGCACCTTTATGTTCGCCAATCTTTACACCTTCTTGATCAACAATTGGTCCAACTTCACTTCCTAAGCGATCTCGTAACCAACCCGCATTGTCCCCGGATGGAACAAAACAAATGTCATGACTATCTGGTTTTTGTGCCACAGCTAATCCGCGAGCCTCGGCTTCTTTGCGAATATCAACTTTAGTTGTATCGCCTAAAGGAAAAATAGCTCCGGCGATCTGTTCAATGGTAAGAACAGATAAAACATAAGACTGATCTTTTGAGTGATCAACTGCGCGGTGCAGAGTTTTTCCGGTTTCACTTATTTGTGTTCGGGCATAGTGCCCAGTAACAACACCATCAAAACCCATTGCGCGGGCTCGATCTAGAACCGCTGCAAATTTAATTTTCTCATTGCAACGCAAACAAGGGTTAGGGGTTCGACCTGCAGCATATTCTGCTAAGAAATCCTCTACGACACCATCGTGAAACTCTTCTGCCATGTCCCAGATGTAGAAAGGAATTCCAATGACGTCTGCGGCACGACGAGCATCATGTGAATCTTCGATTGTGCAACATCCACGCGCGCCTGAGCGATATTTCTGAGGATTTGAAGCAAGGGCTAAATGCACACCAATAACTTCGTGGCCCGCTTCGACTGCGCGGGCAGCTGCAACGGCAGAATCAACTCCGCCGCTCATTGCTGCAATCAACTTCATGAAAGATTTGCCGCCCTTCCACGTGTAATTACATCGGGTACAACTGACAAAATGTAATCAACATCGGCTTGGGTGCTAGAGGCACCAAAGGAAAAACGTAGCGATGATTGTGCAGATTCAACGCTGTGACCCATTGCAAGCAAGACGTGGCTTGCCTCATGAACTCCGGCACTGCAAGCAGATCCAGTTGAGCAAGAAACACCCTGGCTATCCATTAGTAATAACAAAGTATCACTCTGCGTTCCAGGGAAAGTCACATTAATAATTCCGGGCAAGCGATTTGCCTTCGAACCATTAATAGTGGCATCTGGAATTATTTTGTTAAGGCCTTCAATAAACGCATCACGCAAATTTTGTACATTCTTTGCATTGAAGTGCTCACTTTCGGCGGCAGTTGCAAATCCAACGATGCTAGGCGCATTCAAAGTCCCACTGCGAATTTCACGTTCTTGGCCTCCACCGTGCAGCAGAGCAGGAATTTCAACTGTTCTTCGTAGAATCAAAGCACCGATACCTAGTGGGCCGCCGATTTTATGAGCGCTCAGGGTTAATGCGTAAAGACCGAGCTCTGAAAAGGAAAGCGGAACCTTCTTAAAGCTTTGGACCGCGTCGCAATGAACTGGAATTTCTCCAGCTATGGCTACAACTTCTGAAATTGGTTGAAGTACACCAGTTTCATTATTTGAATGCATTATTGAAATCACTGCAATTTCTTGTCCGCGCTTTGAAACTACATCCTTAAGAAAATCCAAATCGATTACACCAGAGTTTGAAACCGGAACCAATAAAACTTCTGCACCTTCGTGATCTGCTAGCCATTGAGCTGGATCTAAAATTGCATGGTGTTCGATTGCAGAAATAACTACGACTTGCTTTCCTTTATCTCGGCCTTGCCAATACAAACCTTTAAGTGCGATGTTATTTGCTTCTGTACCGGATGCCGTAAAAATCACTTCACTTGCAAGGCAGCCAACTTGTTTTGCGATTGATTCGCGAGCATCTTCAATCGTTTTGCGTGTTGCGCGACCGTGTGTGTGCAAACTAGATGGGTTTCCAAGTTGGGCCAACTGCAAAGTCATCGCAGTGCGTGCGCTATCGAGCATGGGCGTTGTTGCCGCATGGTCTACATAGATCGATGACATGGGGTCAATCTTAGGCTTTGCGAGCTTTGACGCCTTCCGTGGCAGGTGGCAGAACAGCAAAGAGATCGCCAACTACGCCAAAATCAGCTAATTCAAACAGTGGCGCCTCAGGATCTTTGTTGATAACGACGATTGTCTTTGAAGTCTGCATTCCTGCTCTGTGTTGGATTGCTCCAGAGATTCCGCAGGCTACATAGAGTTGTGGGCTAACAGTTTTGCCAGTTTGCCCCACTTGATGTGAGTGTGGGTACCAACCAGCATCGGTTGCTGCGCGTGATGCTCCGACTGCTGCGCCTAACGAATCGGCAAAGTTTTCAACGGCGGCAAAATCACCATTTGTCCCGCGACCACCTGAAACAACAATATTTGCCTCAGTTAACTCAGGGCGCCCACCTTTTACTGGAGGTTGTGAAGAAGTAATCGTAGATTTTTTTGCGTTTTCACTTATTTGAACGCTTACATTCTCAATTGCAGGTATGGCGGCGATGAAATCAGCCGTGATTGTGTTTGGACGCACAGTGATGATTGAAATTCCTTGGCTTACTTTGGAATGCACAGTCGTTGAGCCACCAAAAACTAACTGCGTTGTAGAACAATCTGCAGCAACATCAACGGCATCGGTAATAATTCCAGCTTGAATCTTCATTGCAACTCTGGCAGCAACTTCTTTTCCGAAAGCATGCGAGACTAATAAAACTGCATCAGGTTTGCTCTGATTTGCTACCTGCGAAAGCGCATCAGCTACAGCTGCAACACCATGTTTAGCAAAATCATCTGATTCAATAATAAGAATTTTTGTGATTGGACCCTGGGTTAATGTGGCAGCAAGGGCTGCGCCTTGCCCGATAGGTGCCATAACAACCGCGCTAACTTCACCGATTCGAGCACCTGCAGTTGCGATTTCAACCGTTGATTTAGTGGCTTTACCATCAACAAAATCTGCCAGAATTAAAACGTTGCTCATATCAACTTCTTCTCAGCTAGGAAATCAACAAATTTTGAACCACCTGAACCATCATCGGTGATGACAACTCCAGCGGCGCGAGGTGGGCGAGGCGCAGCATCTAGAACTGCTAACCATGAAGTTGAAACAGAAGCTCCTG
>WLCU01000117.1 GCA_009705165.1 Actinomycetota bacterium
AAGTGCAACGGTGTGATTATTTGTAAAACCCAGAACTGAATAAGCGGTTGCAAATGCAACTAAGCCAATTGCATAAACAACGCGAGGTGAAAATTTGTCAGCTATTACACCGCCAGGAAAAGCAGCCAGCACAGTTACTCCGCTAAAGAGCATGTATGAAAGCACGACCCCTTGAGTAGAAAATCCGATGTCGTGCAAACGTAAGAGAAGCAATACATCAGGAATATTTGTTAATTGAATGAGCACCAAAATCGCAATTGCTCTTTTTAAGTTAGTAGGTAGTGGCGGATTCTTTATCTTAATTTTCTTTGGTTCAGTTTCTTTTATTCGAGCAAACTTTTCTTTTACTAGCAATGTAAGTAGCCCGGAAATAATTGCTGGAATTAATGCCCACTTGGCAACTGCTCGAACATCACCATCGAGCATCGCTAGACCAATTAGTGCTAAACCAGGTCCAATGACGGCGCCGATGTTGTCGCCGGTTCGATGGAAACCAAAAGCTTTACCTAAATGGGCCTTATCTACTGAATCAGAAATTAACGCATCACGTGGAGCACTGCGCATCCCTTTACCGATTCGATCAGTTACCCGCCCAAGAAAAACTAATGGCCAAGAAGAGGCAGTGACAACTAAAGCTTTACCAAAACCAGCTAAAGAGTAACCCGCAACAACAAAGGGTTTACGCCCAAGCCGATCGCTACTTTTTCCACTTATTAACTTAGTAAAACCCGCGGCAGCCTCTGCGCATCCTTCGATTAAACCGAGTGCAAGCGGTGCTGCCCCAATAACCCCCGTTAAAAGTATCGGCAAGAGCGGATATAAAAGTTCACTTGCAGCATCTTGAGCAAGTGAAACAAATGTCAAAAGAATTAAGTTTCGGGTTAACCAAATTTTCCTCATCGAGGTAAATGCTGCAAAGCCCAGTGGTACATGGCAATTGCCCCCGCAGCAGATGCGTTCATTGACCGGGTAGAACCATATTGATTGATTTCATAGAGAACTTCACAAACCGCAATGCCTTCATCTGACATGCCAGCGCCTTCTTGACCAAATAAAAGTACGCATTTTTCAGGAAGTTGTGCCGACTCCAAATGTTTTGAGCCCGGAACATTATCGATACCTATAATCGGTAAATCGTTTTCTTTGCACCATGTAGCAAAATCTTCAATTGTTGGGTGGTGATGCACGCTGAGGTATCTATCGGTCACCATGGCGCCACGTTTGTTCCAGTCTCGCTTGCCCACGATATGCACGCCAGAAACATTAAAAGCATTTGCAGTTCGGACAATCGAACCAATATTTAAATCATGCTGCCAATTTTCAATTGCGATTTGTAGTTTGTGCCGTTTCAAATCTAAATCCGCGACAATTGCTTCAACGGTCCAATATCGATAGTGGTCTAAAACATTTCTGCGGTCGCCATTGAGTAAGAGTTCGGGGTCATATTGCGAACCTTCGGGCCAAGGCTGATCGTGTGGCCCAACACCAACAACAGGGAAAAATTCACCGGGGCCAATCGAGGCCGGGGTTGTTGGATTCGACATGTAGGCACTCTAAACTGTACTTATGTCAGCTATCAACACAATTGCCTATGTCATTCATATTCTCTCAATTATCGGGATTCTTTCCTTACTCATCCATCAGTGGAATAAATCTCCGCGCACTTTAAATCCTGGAGTCTTGCATGCTGGATTAACTGCGCTTTTGGCTGGGTTAGTAATGGTGGGAGTGCACGACAGTGTTAAGCCTGATGAACCACTCAATCACACAAAAATTGGAATTAAACTTTTAATCCTTGTAGCCATTCTTGGTCTTGGCTACAAAAACGTTAAAAAACCAGAGCTCAAGAAAAATGTTTGGCTAGCTTTGATCGCTTTAACAGTGACAAACGTTCTTATCGCTTCGCTCTGGCACTAATCGGAAGATGCGCCTTCGTTTTCTTTCTGTTCTGCTTGTAGCTACACAATTAATTATTTGGCCAGCACAAGCAAACTTACTTCCTGAAGCAATTCCTGCAGTTTTTGAGCAACTTCTCAATCAACCCGCGCTTGCCAACCCCGCCGTTGTATTAATGGATGGCGCAACCGGGGAAATAATCTATGAGAAAAATCCTTTTGCCCAACGCAAACCTGCGTCGGTAATGAAGTTATTTGCGGGAGCATCAGTAATCAGAAATTTGGATTTAAATTCGCAGTTCACAACCAACGTCTCTTTTGGTGCTGAAGCTAAAACTTTGGTTATTCAGGGAAGCTATGACCCATGGATTAGTACAAGCCATGAAGTAGCACGAAAAATGCAAAGGGCATCACTTTCACACATTGCAACGCTTTCACTTTATCGAGCGAAGCAAAGATCAAATGGTTCAGTTTCAAATTTTAAAATTCTTTATTCAGGTCTATATTCCCAAGATATTGCAAACCTAAAACAGTTTTGGGCGAAGAAGAAATTTAAACCACAATTTATTGCTGTTAATTCAGAGGAAGCCACTTTAAATTCTGCCGAGTTAATAACATCGGAAATTTCTCCCAAGGTTTCAGAAATTCTCAAATGGACGCTCTTGTGGAGTGATAACAACTTGGCAGAAAGACTTGCCCGGCTTTCTGCAAAAGCTGCTGGTCTGCCTTTCAACATAGATGGGGTCACCATTCTTTACATAAATATGCTCATTGAGCTTGGAATTGACCCGAGTAAATTGGTTATAAAAGATGCGAGTGGGCTATCAAAAGAAAATCGAGTCACTGCACAAATGATTGGCCAACTCTTGTATCAGCTACATGAGGATGAAAAATACAAAATTCTTTTTGATTCGCTACCAATTGGTGGAGTATCTGGAACATTGCGTTCGCGTTTTCTAACTACCGCGCCAGGTGCGGTAGGCCTAGTTCGTGCCAAGACTGGAACGTTGAATGGAACCGTAACTTTGGCAGGAGTGGTGCAATCTTCTGATCGCGAATATATCTTTGTGACTTTAGCGGATCAGATTTCTAATGGAATGAAAGCAAGTGATCGAGCACGTGCAGCAATTGATCGCTTGCTTGGTCGAATTGCAGCACCAAATATTCCTGCAGAAATTTCAGAGGTTCCCGAAACTCACCTTTAAATATTGTCAAAGATTTTTATTGAGCCGCCGTAACAAGCCACCCAAGTGCGAGATGTAGGTACATCGTAAGTAATTCCGATTGGCTCGTTGCAAGCTTTGATTGTCTGCAAAGTTTTCATATCGCTAGTTCGTACTTTAGAGATTGTGTCGCTAGTAAAATTGACTACGAAGAGCGCAGTTCCATCGCTTGAAATAGCCAGACTCCGTGCAGCTTTTCCGGTGGTCACAGTTTTACCTGCTTTATTTGTTAATAAATTCCAAGAGGCAACTCTGCCTGAGAGATTAAGAGTCACGTACAGCATCGAATTATCAGGGGATAAAACAATTGCTCGCGGAGTAACTCCAATTGGAATATATGAAATAGAAAAATCCTCAAGATTTACAACATGAATTCTGCTGCCACCCATTTCGGCAACATATGCCACCTTTGAGTCGTTGCTGATTGCAATGCCTCGGGGATAGCGTCCAATTTTAATTGTTTTGACTACCTTTTGGCTGGCCACTGAAATTACCTTCAGATCATACGAGCACCAGTTAGAGACAAGAATGTATTTATTATCCGGGGTTACTTCGACGACTTTTGGTACGGAACCAACAGGATAAACATTATCAATCACGTAGTTTTCGAGATTAATTCTGTACAGAAAACTCTTGTCATATTTGGAAGCTGGAGAACATGTGTCGTGACCCTCACGGTTAAACCCTTTGCCATACATGGCGTAGTTCGTTACGTAAAGATATTTTCCA
>WLCU01000118.1 GCA_009705165.1 Actinomycetota bacterium
CCAGAACCACTTACACCTGTGACTGAAACAAAAACACCCAGCGGAACCTCAACGTCAATATTTTGTAAGTTATTTTCTTTAGCCCCTTTAACCACTAACTGACGCTTGGTATCTATTGGACGGCGTTTTGCGGGAATCGCTATTGATTTACGGCCAGATAAATACGCACCTGTAATTGATTCTTTAGAGGCAATAAGGTCTTCATAGGATCCAGAGACAACGACTTTACCTCCATGTTCACCGGCACCTGGGCCAATGTCTACTACCCAGTCTGCTGTGCGAATTGTTTCTTCATCATGCTCAACGACAATTAAGGTATTACCTAAGTTGCGCAGCCGGGTTAACGTATCAATTAAACGACGATTATCTCGCTGGTGTAAACCAATACTTGGTTCATCCAATACATAAAGTACGCCAACTAATCCGCTTCCAATTTGAGTTGCAAGACGGATTCGTTGCGCCTCTCCCCCAGATAGCGTGCCAGCTGGTCGTGCCAGAGATAAATAGTCAAGTCCAACATCTAGTAAGAAACCTAGACGGGCATGCACTTCTTTCATAACCCGTTCAGCGATTTGAGCTTCACGCTTATTCAATTTGATTTCTTTTAGAAATTCAGCGCAATCCATAATGGAGAGTTCGGTAATTTCACTTATGTTCTTACCGCCTAAAGTCACTGCTAAGACTTCTGGCTTTAATCGAGCACCACTACAAACATCGCAAGGGGTTTCGCGCATATACGCTTCATATTTATCACGACTGTAATCACTATCCGTTTCGCTGTGACGGCGATGGATAAATGGAACTACTCCTTCAAAACCAGTTGTGTAATTCTTGGTACCGTAGCGGCCCTTATATTTCATTTTGATTTCATATTCATAGCCATTAATGATTGCATCACGCGCTTTGACGGAGATCTTCTTCCAGGGCGTATCCAGTGAAAATGCAACATCTTTAGCTAAAGCTTCAAGTAAGCGTAGGAAGTAATCTGATGATTGCCCACCGGACCAAGGAGCAATCGCACCATCATTGATTGAAATTGAATCGTCAGGGATTATTAATTCTTCATCAACTTCTAGCTTGGTGCCAATTCCCGAACATTCTGGGCAAGCTCCAAAAGGTGAGTTAAAAGAGAACGAGCGAGGTTCAAGCTCTTCAAAAGAGAGGTTGCAATCATGACATGCCAAATGTTCGCTATAAGTCCGCTCTTTTTCATCACCTTTTGCATCAACGAAATCCAACAAAACTATGCCCGAAGCAAGACGAAGGGCGGTTTCTATCGAATCAGTTAAGCGTGTTTTCGATTCAGCCTTTGCGGTTAAGCGATCTACAACTACCTCGATTGTGTGCTTTTCCTGTTTCTTTAATTTTGGCACATCGGTAAGTTGGATAACTTCACCATCTACGCGGGCGCGAGAAAATCCTTGAGTAATAAGGTCGGCGAATAAATCTACGAACTCACCTTTTCGTGCGCGCACAATTGGTGCAAGAACTTGAAACTTGGTAGTTGGCGGCATCGTTAAAATCTGATCAACAATTTGCTGTGGAGATTGTCGTGTGACTGCTTTGCCGCAATTAGGACAGTGCGGGCGGCCGGCACGTGCAAAGAGCAGACGCAGATAGTCATACACCTCGGTGATTGTTCCCACAGTGGAACGGGGATTTCGATTTGTTGATTTTTGATCGATTGACACTGCCGGTGATAAACCTTCAATGAAGTCAACATCTGGTTTATCCATTTGCCCTAGGAATTGACGTGCATAGGCAGATAATGATTCAACATAGCGACGCTGACCTTCAGCAAAAATCGTGTCAAAGGCCAATGATGATTTACCTGAACCAGATAAACCGGTAAAAACAATTAAGGCATTTCGTGGAAGTTCAATTGATACGTTTTTGAGGTTGTGTTCACGTGCTCCACGAACAATGAGTTTGTCGATAGTCACTAAACCCCTGCCTCTTCCATTGAACGTAGTTCCTTCTTTAAAATCTTAATCTCATCGCGCAAACGCGCTGCGACTTCGAATTGAAGATCCCCTGCAGCTGCCCGCATCTGATCAGTGAGCGAGCCTATCAACGCCATCAGCTCTTGGCGTGGCAAAGTGGCAGAGGATTTTACGTATAAGCCAGCAGTTGCTGAAATCTTCTGATTGGCTTTCTTGCTATTTGCCATTAATTCATCAGTATCGTCGGATTCGCGATTGATTAAGTCAGTAATGTCAGCAATTTTCTTGCGCAGTGGCTGAGGATCTACGCCGCGCTCTAAGTTATAGGCAACCTGCTTGGCTCTACGGCGATTGGTCTCATCGATAGCTTTAGCCATAGAAGCTGTGATGTTATCGGCATACATGTGCACTTCGCCCGAAACATTTCGCGCTGCGCGACCAATTGTCTGAATCAATGAAGTTGCCGAACGCAGGAACCCCTCTTTATCAGCATCAAGGATTGCAACCAGAGAAACTTCTGGAAGGTCTAGGCCTTCGCGCAATAGGTTAATTCCAATCAGAACATCGTATTCACCAGTGCGAAGTTCGCGTAGTAATTCAACGCGTCGCAAAGTATCAACTTCAGAGTGCAGATATCTCACTCGCACTCCCTTTTCTTGGAGGTAGTCAGTTAAATCCTCACTCATTTTCTTGGTCAGAGTCGTGACTAGTACACGCTCATTTTTTTCGGCGCGAATTGTAATTTCATTGAGTAGGTCATCAATCTGACCCTTAATAGGCTTAATAATAATTTGTGGGTCCACTAAACCAGTTGGGCGAATCACTTGTTCGACTACATCGCCATCAACTTTAGCCATTTCATATTTTCCCGGAGTAGCTGAAAGATATATTTTCTGACCGGTACGCTCTAAGAATTCGGGGAATTTTAGTGGCCGGTTATCCAGCGCACTTGGCAAACGGAATCCATGTTCTACAAGTGTGCGCTTTCGTGAAGCATCGCCTTCAAACATTGCACCTAGCTGTGGAACTGTAACGTGACTTTCATCGATTACCACCAGAAAATCTTCTGGGAAATAATCCAAAAGACAGTTTGGCGCCGAGCCTGAATCTCGACCATCTAAATGTCGAGAGTAGTTTTCAATTCCACTACAAAAACCAATTTGTTCCATCATCTCAATATCAAAAGTCGTACGCATGCGAAGGCGCTGCGCCTCTAGAGGTTTGCCCTGTTTTTCAAATAAGTTGAGTTGAATCTGAAGTTCATCTTGAATATCACCAATTGCGCGCTTCATGGTTTCAGGTCCTGCGGCATAGTGCGTTGCCGGAAAAATATACATCTCTTCTTCATCGCGCATGATTTCACCGGTCAGCGGATGTAATGTTGTAATTTTTTCAATTTCATCACCAAACATTTCAATGCGAATTGCCAACTCTTCGTACATAGGGATGATTTCAATAGTGTCTCCGCGAACCCTAAAAGTTCCACGCTCAAAGGCAACGTCATTGCGCTTGTATTGAACATCTACGAATTTGCGTAAAAGTGCATTGCGTTCAATCTCATCGCCTACCCGCAATTTAATCATTCGATCTACGTACTCTTGCGGTGTACCCAACCCATAAATGCAAGAGACAGTTGCAACAACAATTACATCTCGGCGGGTAAGAAGTGAGTTAGTTGCAGAGTGTCTTAATCGCTCAACTTCATCGTTGACGCTTGAGTCTTTTTCAATAAAGGTATCTGTCTGTGGAACATAAGCTTCAGGCTGATAATAATCATAATAAGAGACGAAGTACTCGACCGCGTTGTTCGGCAGCAGCTCACGAAATTCGTTAGCTAACTGTGCGGCCAAAGTTTTATTGGGCGCAAGTACTAAAGTTGGCCGTTGTAATTTTTCAATC
>WLCU01000119.1 GCA_009705165.1 Actinomycetota bacterium
ATGCCAAAGCGCGAAGTGGTTCAACGGCAGGTGACATAAAATGTGTATGAAACGCGCCTGCAACAGCTAAAGCTCGAACTCGTGATCCTTGCGGTGGGTTTTGTGCAAGCGTTGCCAGTGCATCTAAATCACCTGCAGCAACTATTTGGCCGCCGCCATTGTCATTTGCTGGCACCAGGTTAAGTTCGCTTAGAGTTGATAACACTAAGTCGCGATCGCCACCTAAAACAGCAGCCATTCCTGCAGGGGATTGGGCCGCAGCTTTTGCCATTTCAAGGCCTCGGGCACGTACTAACCGAAGCGCATCTTCTTGATTAATTGCACCGCTTAATGCAGCAGCTGCAAGTTCACCCACTGAATGGCCCGATACGTAAGCGAAACCTTTTAAACCTAGGGCATGTGCACCTAGTAATGAAGTAGCAACAATTAGTGGTTGTGCATTCGCAGTATCTTTAATTTCATCGGCATCAGCAGTGGTTCCAAGGCGCAATAAATCTAAATCAATTCGCATGGACCAAGCAGAAACTAATTCATGAAGTTCAGGATCTGAAATCCATGAACCCAACATTCCAGGAACCTGAGATCCCTGACCCGGCGCAACAATTGCTAACACGTTTATTACTTTACTCGAAACCTGCGATTACTACCTAGTACGTGAAACTAACCAGACTTGAGCACTGTGTTGCGCAACGGTGACTTTTGCACTCGGCGCAGCGATTGCAGGTTCATATGATGTAATCGCTTTCGAAGCATCGAAAATGCATCTAAATGCTTCGCCCCAAGTATTGTCGGGCAAAGTGAAAATTGTTTCAGCATTTGATGAGTTCATTAAAAGCAATAAACCACGTGTTGGATCGGCTTCAACAAATACTGTGATGCTGCGCTTTTCTTCATCTTGCCAGTGATCATCACTCATCTCATGTCCACCTAATGAAAACCATGCGATGTCTTTTCGTTTCGTTCCCTGATCAACAATTCCGGTGAAGAATTCTGAAGCGACATCTGCCAAGTAAGTTTCGCGAATCTTTGCCAGCTCTTGTACGGACGCCAATATGTCTTGGGCCGCTTCATCTAATTCCCAAGGCAATGCCCAGCCGCCATTAAAAGTTTCAGGGCTTTCTTCAGAAAATTCAATTGGCAACGAATAAGCATTATTTGAACCGTTTTGTGTCCGACTTACTTCATCACCCATATTTAGCATAGGCACACCTGAAGACAGCATGAGCGTTGCAAGCATTGATTTTTTCAACCAATGTCTAATCGTTGCAACACCTAGATCATCTGTCTCGCCCTCAATTCCAACGTTCCATGATCTGTTGGTGTCATTTCCATCGGCATTGTTTTCGCCATTAGCGATGTTGTTTTTCTGGTTGTAAGTGACCATATCGTGCACAGTAAATCCATCGTGTGCTGCAATGAAATTAATAGAAGAAGTTGGCCCTCGGTAATGAAAAATCGAACTAGAACCACTGATGCTGCTTGCTATATCGGCAACACCTTCGCCATACCCACGTGCAAGATCACCTAACCAGAACTGGCGAACGGAATCTCGATAGGCATCGTTCCACTCACGCCAAGGATGCGGAAAATCTCCTAAGGCGTATCTGGTGACATCCCATGGCTCTGAGATCATTTTAAAGTTACGCAGCACAGAGTCGGCTTCAATTGCCGACATGAGCGATGAATTAAATGCGCTATTGCTTGTATACAGCGCGGTTGCTAAATCAAAGCGAAAACCATCTACTCCCACGACTTCAATCCACCAACGAAGTGAGTCAATAATTTGTCGAACAGAGTGTGGATTGCTTGCCGCAAAAGTATTTCCACATCCAGTTACATCTATGTAATTGCCGTGAGAATCTTGTCGATAGTAAGCCTTGTTATCTATACCCTTGTAAGAAAGCGTTGGCCCACCAACACCACCTTCAGCTGTATGGTTATAAACAACATCTAAAATAACTTCGATGCCAGCAGCATGGAGTTGATCTATCGACCACTGAAGTTCAGTAATGGGATCACTTGTTGATGCATACTCCATGTTGGGTGCACTAAAAGCTAAGGTGTTATATCCCCAATAGTTCTTGCGGCCTCGTGCATGGATTGCTGGCTCAGTAATTGACGCGGCAATTGGTAAAAGTTCTAAAGCTGTGACCCCAAGTGATTTCAAATGTGCAATCGTTACTGGATGACCTAAAGCTTTATAAGTACCGCGTTCATTTTCAGGGATCTGCTTATTTTTGGAAGTAAGCCCTTGTACATGTGCTTCATAAATTATTGTCTTAGCCCAGGGCACAAGTGGGCGGTGAACTTCGCGAGCGCGGTGATCGGTTACAACACTGTATGGAACTTTCCCTGCGCTATCGCGATTATCGCGTAGAGATAAGTCGCCAAGCCCAACTCCATCCACAGCAACATGTCCATAAATTTCAGGAACATATTGGATGTGACCATCGAGTGCGTGGGTGTAAGGGTCAATCAAAAGTTTTGATGCATTAAAACGAACACCGTATTCAGGTTGCCATGGTCCGTAAACGCGATATCCATAACGCTGGCCCGGTCGAACCCCAGCTAAATAACCATGCCAAATCGGACCGTTACGGTGAGACATTGCAAAACGAGTTTCGACTAACTTGCCATTTACCTCATTAAAAAGGCATAGCTCGATTGCATCTGCCGCATTGGACCAGATTGCAAAGTTAGTTCCGCCCTCGGTGACAGTTGCACCTAGGGTCCGGGGATCTGCAGGAAGCACGGCGCAATACTGCCCTTAATAGATGGTATTTATCTGCTCATTTGTTGGCCTTTCCTATTACTGGCCAGTAACCTTGACCACATGAAGATCGCGGTATGCATTAAACAGGTCCCAGATTCTTGGGCTGAGAAGAAGATGATTGGCGGCCTGCTCGATCGCGCCAACGTTGATGCCGTCCTAAATGATTTAGATGAATACGCTGTTGAAGAAGCTTTACGTATCGCAGAAACACATGGCGGAAATGAAGAAGGCGGACCCAATACCGTTACGGTGATTTCAATGGGACCAGAGCGCGCAACCGAAGCGGTGCGCAAAGCGCTATCAATGGGCGCCAATGATGCAATTTTAATTAGTGATCCAAAATTAGCTGGGGCCGATGCGCTGATGACTGCAGAAACTTTAAGCGCTGTGATTTCGAAAAATCAATACGACATCGTTATCTGTGGCACTGAGTCAACAGATGCACGCATGAGTGTTGTACCAGCGATGATTAGTGAAAAGCTTGGCTGGGCCCAACTTACTTTTGCATCAAAAGTCGAAGTTGATCCGTCAGCGAAGAAAACTTCAATCACTCGAGTAACTGAAGCTGGTGTTGATGAGATTGTTGCTCAATTTCCTTGCGTGGTCAGTGTGGTTGAAAAAATAAATGAACCACGTTACCCATCCTTTAAGGGAATCATGGCCGCTAAGAAAAAAACAATTGAAATTTGCGATTTAGCTAGCACGGGAGCTTCTGTTTCAACTTCATGGTCAGCAGTTCTAGATGCTGCGCCTCGTCCACCTCGCGCCGCCGGAGTTGTCATCACCGATGATGGTTCAGGTGGTACAAAATTTGTTGATTTCCTAGCTGAGAAGAAGTTGATATGAGTAACGTTTTAATTCTGGCAGATTTTGTTGATGGTAAAGCCACTAAATCAACGGTTGAAATCGCAACTGCAGGCGCTCGAATCGGTGAAGTTAGCGCGGTAGTTATGGCACCTATCGGGCAAGGCGCAGCCCTTGCTGCCACATTAACCCAGGGTCCAATCACAAAAATTCTTATTATTGAATCAGATGA
>WLCU01000012.1 GCA_009705165.1 Actinomycetota bacterium
ACCTCAATATCAAGGCCTGCAACAGCCTCTCTTAGAAACTCGGTCCGTCGTTCAAGGGGTTCAATAAGGGTGACATGTAGATCTGGGCGGGCTAAGGCGATAACTATTCCAGGAAGACCTGCTCCAGAACCGATATCAAAGACGATTGAGCCTTCTTTGAGCAGCGTTGTGACCGGCAGGCAGTTAAATATGTGGCGTTCCCAGATGCGATCTGCCTCGCGAGGGCCGATTAACCCACGCTCAATTCCAGCGCTTTCCAGGAAAGCGGCATAGGCCTTAACCCGTTCGATATCAGGAAAATACCGTTCGATCAGGGTTTCACGTGAAACCTGCATTTAAGCTGGATAGATAACAACGTAGCGGCTTGGGTCTTCCCCGTCAGATTCGCTACTTAGGCCAAGCTCTTGGATCGTGTCATGGATAATTTTGCGCTCGAATGCATTCATTGGAGCTAGTTTGATTGAGTTTCCAGTGGTCTTAGCTTCCTCGGCCATCTCGTTGGCAAGCTTGGTTAACTCCTTGCGGCGGTTGGCGCGGAAGTTATCGATATCAAGCATTAAACGTGAGCGATCACCTGTTGCTGTTTGAACTGCCAGGCGAGTTAGCTCCTGAATCGCATCTAGGACCTCACCGTCGCGGCCAACTAGGTGGTTGAGCTTTCCACCAACAATTGCCAGTGAAGCTCGGTCGTTTTCAACATCAATATCGATGTCGCCATCTAGATCTGCAATATCCAGTAGCGCCTCTAGATAGTCAGCGGCAATATCGCCCTCTTCTTCTAGTTTAGCCACGCCTTTAACGGGCTTGGTTGCTGTTTCTGCCACAACTTCTACCTCTGCTACATCTTTTACTTCTTTAACAGCTTTTGTCTTTGCCATGTCGCTCTCCCTGTCGGGTTTGTAGTGAATTAAACCTATTTGTACTGATTTGTCCTATTTCTTCTTTTTCTTCTTCTTTGGTTGGTTTCGTTGCCCTTTGATCTCTTCTTCGCTTTGGGCCACATCTGTATCTGTTGCGCCTTCTACTTCCCCGTTTTTATGGGAGCGCTTTCGTTGTAGTTCTTCATAAGCAGGAGAACCGGGAGTTGGATTTCTTTTAATGACATAGAACTGTTGTCCCCATGTCCATAAATTTGTTGTCGACCAGTAAATCAAAACTCCGATTGGAAAGTTAACTCCTGAGATTGCAAATATTAAAGGGAATGCATACAACATAATTTTTTGTTGTTGCAACATCATGTTGTTGCTTGAATCCATTTTTGGCATTCCCTTCATCATCAACTGACGTTGAGTGGTGAAAGTTGTTAATGACATAAATGCAATCAAAATAACGGTAACTAATTTTACAGTTGTGATATCTGAACCTAAAAATGTTTGAGAAATAGGTGCGCCAAAAAATTTAGCTTGGGCCGCACTTACAACATCATCTTGTGACAAGACTCCGTGTTTTACTGGAGGGTTCTTTCCAATTCCATTAAGAACAGTAAAGAGTGCAAAGAAAATTGGCGCTTGGGCAAGGATTGGAAAACAAGATGCGAGGGGGTTTGTTTTGTGCTCTTTGTAGAGCTTCATCATCTCTTCAGATTGCTTTTGGCGATCGTCTTTGTACTTCTTTTGAATTTCCTTCATGTGTGGTTGTAATGCAGTTAAAGCTCGCTGGCTTTTGATTTGTTTAACAAAAAGTGGAATCAAAATCACGCGAATGATGATTACAAGACCGATGATTGCCAATGACCATGAGACACCACTGTCTGCACCGAATAGAGGTGAGAGTAAATCGTGAATAGTTACAATGACCCAAGAAACCGCTATATATAAGGGTTTTAAGATGCTATCCATTAACAGTTACCTTCTCTTTCACAACTACATAATCGACTCCGCCATGTGACCATGGATTACACCGCATTAAACGCCAAGCGCTCATTGCAATTCCTTTGATGCCATATGTTTCAATCGCGGTTACCGCGTAACTTGAACACGATGGGTAATACTTACAACGTGGACCAAAAGCAGGTGAGATCCATTTTTGGTAAAACTTTATTGGTGAAACAAGAATTTTCTTCATTGTGTCGCCGCACGATCTTTACTTTTGCGAAGTAGGTTTGTAACAACGGTTGTAATTTCGCCGGAGCAGTCGGCGTTAGCTGACTTATTTAGCCCGCGGATAACCAACAGTGCCCCTTGAGGCAATGATGTGTAATGATCACGAATGCAGTGACGGATTTTTCGAGCTAAACGGTGGCGAGCTACTGAACTTCCAACAGCTTTGCTAATAATTAATCCTGCGCGGGCAGGGCGATCAAACTCTGTGATGTATAGGTAGCCGACAAAGTTGGTCGATGAGTATCGAATTCCACTCTTTGTTGCGCGGGCGAAATCTCCGCTCTCTGTTAGACGTGCGCTTTTGGCAAGCACGGTTGTCTTACCTGGAGATCCTTAAGCAGAAAGACGCGCGCGGCCTTTTGCACGACGAGCTGCAAGTACAGCGCGACCGGCACGTGTTGCCATACGGGCACGGAAACCATGCTTCTTGGCGCGACGACGAGTATTTGGTTGGAAGGTGCGCTTTGTCATGTCAAACTCCTAATTAATTGAAAATCTACTGCGGGCCAGAAATACGGGGGAAGCAAGGAGGTAACGGTAGAGGTCTGGGGATAAGCCGGTCAAACTCAGATGTTCCAGCCTTGTGCGGAGAATGGTTGTGGATAACCAGTTGCTTTTTTTACCAAACCGCTCTACTTTTACGCCCTCCTCCACAGGTTTCTACCTTTTGGAGGCTTTATAAGGGCTCAACCTGAGGTTTAGACCACAGGGTGTGGATAACCCTGTGGATATCAGAGAGGCGCCGAAATGGCCGTTAAAGAGATCGAGTTAACCACTCTCTGGGAACGCGTAATTGAAGAAGTAGCTAAAGATGCACCTCAACACCGGGCCTTTTTGCAGTTAACCAAACCTCTTGGCTTGCTTCATAACAATGACCAAACAACTTTATTGGTTGCCGCTCCAAATCTTTTTGCAAAAGATGTTTTAGAGAGTCGTCTTCGCACAGTTGTGTGTGACGTTTTAACTCGCGAGCTTGGTGACAAAGTCAGCATCGCGGTAACAGTTGATGAATCTTTGGAATCCACCGAAGAACAAAATATTGAAGTTGATATTGAGTTTGTTGCACCAAAAACTGGAACAGGTCGGGATGACGCTCCTGCAAAAACTGCCGAGGTTTCACAACTTAACTCTCGATATATTTTTGAGACTTTTGTAATTGGCGCATCAAACCGTTTTGCTCACGCCGCAGCTGTAGCAGTTGCTGAAGCCCCAGCCAAGGCATACAACCCGTTATTTATTTATGGTGAATCTGGTCTTGGAAAAACACACTTACTACACGCAATTGGCGCATATGCCAAGGAACTTTATGGCAGCGTTCGAGTCCGATATGTATCTTCTGAAGAGTTTACTAATGACTTTATTAACTCAATTCGAGACGATAAAGCCACCGCTTTTCAACGCCGATATCGTGATCTAGATGTATTGCTAGTTGATGACATTCAATTCTTAGAAAACAAAGAACGTACTCAGGAAGAGTTCTTCCACACTTTTAATACTTTATACAACGCCAACAAACAGATAGTTATTTCTAGCGACCGCCCGCCAAAACAACTGACAACTTTGGAAGATCGTTTACGTTCTCGTTTCGAGTGGGGATTAATTACAGACATCCAACCTCCAGAACTTGAAACCCGTATTGCAATTCTGCGCAAGAAAGCTGCGCAAGATAAATTAAATGCGCCAGATGATGTGTTGGAATATATTGCAAGTAAAATTTCTACCAACATCCGCGAATTAGAAGGTGCTTTGATTCGTGTTACTGCTTTTGCCTCTTTAAATCGTCAAAGTGTTGATTTATCTTTAGCTGAAATTGTTTTAAAGGATTTAATTCCAAATGAAAACAATCCAGAAATCACTGGCGCCACCATCATGGCTCAAACTGCCGCGTATTTTTCTCTGACAATTGATGATCTTTGTGGAACATCTAGGTCTCGGGTTTTAGTAAATGCCCGACAGATTGCTATGTACTTATGCCGCGAGTTAACCGAACTCTCGCTTCCAAAAATCGGCCAAACATTCGGGGGGCGTGACCACACAACGGTTATGCACGCCGATCGCAAGATCCGTCAACTGATGGCTGAGCGCCGTTCGATCTATAACCAGGTCAACGAACTCACCACCAGAATTAAGCAACAAGCGCGTTAAAAGCGCGATAAGTTCGAAATGTCCGCTTTGTCATTTTTTACCCCCAGTTGGGGATAAGTTGTGGATAAGTGTGGAGATCTTGAGCTTTTGTGTGGATAGCTAGCTGCGGTTGCGGTGAAGAGTAGGAAGGGTAAGGGTGTGAACATGGTTTTTGTGCACACCTTTTCCCGACTTATCAACACGGTTGTACAAGTAAAACGCCGCTGTGAACTGGGGTTTTTAGCTTTATGCACACTAAAACTCTCTGGTTACTACGACTACCTTTATATACATAGATCTAGATGTGAAACGAACCTTTCACTGAATTGGGGCAGAGCATGAAATTTATAGTTGAGCAATCGGCGTTAGTTGATGGCGTTAATTGGGTGTCCCGCTCTTTATCAACCCGACCAATTAAAACCGAACTACTAGGAATCGTGATTGATGCAACCGGTGATCAGGTATATCTCTCTGCCTCTGATTTAGAAACTGCAAGCAAAGCTCACTTCGCTGCGGAAATAAAAGAAGCGGGCAAAGTTTTGGTTCCTGGAAAACTTCTAGCTGAAATCTCCCGATCTCTACCTAACAAACCAATAACTTTTGCACTAGATGGTTCACGAGTACTTGTAACAAGCGGAAACGCTAAATTTACTCTTCCAACACTTTCAGTGGATGAATACCCAAACTTACCGGAACTTCCAGACACAACCGGAACAATTTCTAGCGACGTTTTTGCAACCGCAGTTTCACAAGTAGCTATTGCCGCCGGACGTGATGATTCACTACCAACCCTCACTGGAGTCCACGTAGAAATAAATGAAGAAACCGTCACTTTTGCTGCAACAGATCGATACCGTCTAGCAGTTCGCGAAATTCAATGGGAACCAACAACCCCGAATGTTTCTACTAGTGCATTACTACGAGCACGAACTATTGCAGATGCAGCGAAATCTTTAACTGGAACTAAAACAGTTTCAATCTCTTTTGCTCCATCATCTAGCAATGATCGTTTAGCGGGTTTTGCCGGCGACGGAAAAACAATGACCTCGCGCATGTTGGACGGAACATTTCCCCCATATCGTCACTTACTCCCACAAGAGATCACATCAACAGCGTTAATTGAAGTAGCAACATTTTTAGATTCAGTTCGACGCGTTGCGCTTGTAACAGATAAAACAGTTCCACTACGCCTTGATTTCAACAACAACACATTATCTCTAGAGGCAGGTGCAGGAGAAGAAGCGCAGGCAACTGAAGCAATTGAGATCCTATTAACCGGCGAACCAATTTCAATTGCATTTAACCCTGTTTTCCTAGCTGATGGATTAACCGCAGTGGGAACTAAATTTGTACAAATCTCATTTACAGGTGCAAATAAGCCAGCGATTTTGATGGGCAAGAGCGATAAAGACGGTGCGCTTATCGAGAACTATCGCTACCTATTAATGCCAATGCGTTACGCCTCTTAATTTATCGGCCCAACCCATGCACATTAATAAGTTGGCCTTAACCAACTTCCGTTCATACTCTTCCTTAGAGCTTGAACTTGAACCAGGCGTAATTACTTTTATCGGTGATAACGGATCAGGCAAAACAAATATTGCTGAATCCCTTATCTATTTATCCTTTTTATCTTCTCACCGAACATCAAACAACACCCCACTAATCTCACTTGGTGCACAACAAGCAATCATCAGAACTGAGATTGAACGCGATGAACGTGTTTTACAAATAGATCTAGAAATTAATTCAAGCAAAGCCAATCGCGCTCGAATAAATGGCAACCCAACCAGGAGCCAACGCGAAATTTTGGGCGCTTGTCAGATTGTTTATTTCTCACCAGAAGACTTGGATTTAGTGCGAGGAGAACCTGGTGGACGTAGAGATTTTCTCGACAGATTACTTATTACCCGCACACCGCGTATGGCTGGTGTTATCGCTGATTATGAACGTGTAGTTAAACAACGTAACGCCTTACTAAAAACTAGATCATCAGCAAACGCACTAGCTCCTTGGAATGAACAGTTAATAAAATTTGGAGCCCAACTCACCGCGGATCGAATTGCACTTGTAGAGGCCCTAAACCCTTGGGTTACAAAAAATTACGCTAATTTAAATGAAGTTAAACCCGCGTCAATCACATATAAAAGTAGCACCGAAGGTGTTAGTAATAATTTCGAAAACAATATAGAAGTTTTAACTCAACGCCTAGAAGAAGTGGCCTACCAAGAAATTGAGCGGGGTGTATCTTTAATTGGTCCTCACCGCGACGACTTACATTTACACATTGGTGATTTTCCAGCAAAGGGTTACGCCAGCCACGGCGAATCATGGTCTATGGCAATTTCATTAAGAATTGGTTCATTTAATTTACTAAAAAGTGAAGGCTCCGAGCCTATTCTGATTTTAGATGATGTTTTTGCAGAGCTTGATACTTCCCGCCGCAAACAACTAATGTCTGCGACTCAATTAGCAGAACAAACAATTATTACCGCAGCCGTTGAATCTGATCTACCAAAAGAACTTCTCACTCAAAAGTTTTATGTAACCCCTGGAGTTGTAAAGAAAGGAAAGAGTTAATGACAAAAAGAGATTTAGCTCTTGATCTTTTTAAACTATTTAAAACAGGAGCAACCAGAAAACCTAACAAACCAGCACCAACAAAAACTGTAGGTCAAGCGGGCGACCCAGAATTAATTGGCAATCTTGTAAGCAATATGATTCAAGAGCGTGAATGGAACAGCGGATTAGCCGAAGGTAATCTTTTTATTACATGGGCTGCAGTAGTTGGCGCAGAAATTGCACAACACGCAACACCAATTTCAATTTTAGATTCAACACTTACAATTCAAACATCATCAACAGCTTGGGCAACACAGTTGAACCTAGTTGCAGATAATTTGTTGGCCACAATCCAGGCCGATCCAACAGGTGCCACAATTGAAAAACTGCGATTTATTGGTCCCAACGCTCCAAGTTGGAAAAAAGGGGTTCGGACTATCAGAAATGCCAGAGGTGTTCGCGACACCTATGGATAAGAGTTGAACCCAATAGGAGGCCTCAACCCTGCGCTGAAAGTTCGGCTATACCCATACACAAGGCTTATTTTGGGTATTTCTTATTCGGTTTTCCCACTAGGATAAGTGCGTGCCGGAAGGAATTTCCTTCCCAGAAGCCCTCAGAGGGCAAAACAGCGTAGTGATCGTGAAGGGAGCTCCATGGCCGAGAATACCTATGACGCCAGTGCAATCACGGTTCTTGAAGGCCTTGAGGCCGTTCGCAAGCGTCCAGGTATGTATATCGGCTCAACCGGAGAACGCGGTCTCCACCACTTGGTTTATGAAGTCGTTGATAACTCAGTTGATGAGGCGCTAGCGGGTTACTGCACCGAAATTAATGTGACCTTGATGGCCGATGGTGGCGTAGAAGTAATTGATAACGGTCGCGGAATTCCAGTAGATATTCACCCTGTTGAAAAAAAGCCTGCACTAGAAGTAGTGCTCACTGTTTTACACGCAGGTGGAAAATTTGGTGATGGGGGCTATTCAGTTTCTGGCGGACTTCACGGAGTTGGTATCTCAGTTGTAAACGCGCTCAGCACTGATCTTTCAGTCATTGTTCAACGCGATGAAAGTTTTTGGTATCAAGATTACAAATTAGGTGTGCCAACTGCGCCAGTAAGAAAAGGCGATCCATCAACTGCAACTGGAACAACGATTAAATTTTGGCCATCGAAAGACATCTTCGAAACAACTGATTTCTCTTTTGAGGTTCTATCAACTCGATTCCGTGAAATGGCCTTTCTTAATAAAGGTTTAATTCTTACCCTCACAGATGCGCGCACTGGCCATGTTGATGAAAAGGGCGATCAACTAACAGTGCGCTACCAATATGAAGGTGGAATTTCAGATTTCGTGCGCCACTTAAATTCAACACGTGGTGAAACACATAAATCAGTTATCTCTTTTGCATCAGAAGATAAGAAAAACAAGATTGCCCTTGAAGTGTCTATGCAATGGAACGCCGGTTTTAGTGAATCTGTCTATACATTTGCTAACACAATCCACACCCACGAAGGTGGAGCACATGAAGAAGGTTTCCGAACTGCACTTACTTCTGTAGTAAATAAGTTTGGCGAAGAAGCTGGTTTTATTCGCAAGAAAGAAGATCGCTTAACTGGTGACGATGTTCGTGAAGGTCTAACGGCAATCGTTTCAATCAAACTTGCAGAACCACAGTTTGAAGGTCAGACCAAAACAAAACTTGGAAACACTGCCGCAAAAACTTTTACGCAAAAAGTTGTTAACGAAGAACTCACAACTTGGTTTGAACAAAACCCTGCTGAAGGTAAAGAAATCGTGCGCAAGAGTATTGATGCTGCAGCCGCTCGAGTTGCTGCTCGAAAAGCCCGTGATTTAAGCCGCAATCGTAAAGGTTTACTAGAAGGACGTGGAATGCCAGGAAAGTTGGCGGACTGCCAATGGACTGACCCTTCAAAGTGTGAGCTTTATATTGTTGAGGGAGATTCAGCGGGTGGTTCCACAAAAGGTGGTCGAGATTCACGTAACCAAGCAGTCCTACCTATCCGCGGAAAAATATTAAATGTTGAAAAAGCTCGCATTGATCGAGTTCTACAAAACAACGAAGTTCAAGCATTAATTACCGCACTAGGTACCGGCGTTCATGATGATTTTGATATTGAAAAACTCCGATACCACAAAATTATTTTGATGGCCGATGCCGACGTTGATGGTCAACACATCCGTACACTTCTTTTAACTTTACTTTTCCGCTTCATGCGTCCACTAATTGAAAATGGTTTTGTTTACTTCGCCCAACCTCCTCTTTATAAACTTAAATGGGGTGGCAAAGAAGCAGTGGAATATGCTTTTAGTGATCGCGAACGCGATGGAATGATTGAACTAGGTTTGGCTGCAGGAAAACGCTTACCTAAAGATGACGGTATCCAGCGATTTAAAGGCTTGGGCGAAATGCCCGCGAAAGAGCTTTGGGACACAACCATGGACCCTGAACACCGAGTTTTAATTCGCGTGACACTAGATGATGCAGCTGCAGCTGATGATCTATTTTCAGTCTTAATGGGTGAAGATGTAGAAAAGCGCCGCGCATTTATTCAACGCAATGCTAAAGATGTTAGGTTCTTGGATATCTAATGAATGAATTAAACCCAAACAACCTCGAATCTTTTGACAAGATTGAAACCGTTGATCTTCAAGTTGAAATGGCGCGCTCATATCTTGACTATGCAATGTCAGTTATTGTCGGTCGAGCGCTTCCAGATATTCGAGATGGTTTAAAGCCTGTTCACCGCCGCGTTCTTTATGCAATGTATGACGCGGGATATCGACCAGATAAGGGTTATTACAAATCTTCACGTATCGTCGGTGACGTCATGGGTAACTACCACCCACACGGTGACACCGCCATCTATGACTCTGTAGTTCGCCTTGCCCAGCACTGGTCTTTGCGTTATTTACTCATCGACGGCAATGGAAACTTTGGTTCTCCCGGAAACGATCCTGCAGCAGCCATGCGTTATACCGAAGCTCGTCTGTCTCCAATTGCAATGGAGATGATGCGCGATATCGATGAAGACACAGTTGATTTTGTTCCTAACTATGACGGGCGCTCACAAGAACCAACAGTTTTACCTTCGCGCTTACCTAACCTACTTGTCAACGGTAGTGCGGGAATTGCTGTTGGAATGGCGACAAATATTCCGCCTCACAACTTACGTGAAATCGGCGAAGCTGTAATTTTCGCACTTGAAAACCCAGAGATGAAACAAGATGAACTCCTAAATAAATTTTTAACAATTGTTAAAGGCCCAGATTTTCCAACAAAAGGTTTAATTGTTGGCCGAGGTGGAATTGAAGATGCTTATCGAACTGGTCGCGGATCAATCACTATGCGCGCAGTTGTTCAAGTTGAGGAAATCAACAAGCGAACCTGTTTAGTAATCAGCGAACTTCCTTATCAAGTTAACCCAGATAATTTAGCGCTAAAGATTGCCGAACTTGTTAAAGATGGAAAAATTAAAGGCATCGCAGATGTGCGCGACGAAGGTAACGAGCGTTTGGGTCAACGATTAGTAATTGTTTTGCAATCCAGCGCTATTCCAAAAGTTGTTCTAAATAACCTTTATAAGCAGACACAGTTGCAGGACACATTCGGTGCAAACATGTTAGCCCTTGTTGATGGCGTTCCGCGCACTTTGCGACTTGATGAATTTATCCGTTATTACATTGAACACCAGATTGAAGTAATTGTTCGCCGCACCAAGTTCCGTTTGGCAGAAAAAGAAAAACGCGCACATATTTTGCAGGGTTACCTCAAAGCACTTGACGCACTCGATGCAGTTATCGCTTTAATTCGTGCTTCTACAACCCCCGAAGAAGCTCGTACTGGTTTGATGAAACTGCTTGATGTTGATGAAATTCAAGCTAACGCGATTTTAGATATGCAGCTGCGCCGAATTGCAGCCCTTGAGCGTCAAAAGATTAATGATGAATATGACGGATTAATGGCTGACATAGTCGAACTTAACGCCATTCTTGTAAGCCCTGAAAAACAACGCGATATTGTTAAAACCGAACTCAGCGACTTGGTTGCCAAATATGGCGATGAACGCCGTACACAAATTGTGGCAAGCGAAGGTGATTTCAGCGCCGAAGATTTAATTCCAGATCAAGACGTTGTCGTAACAATTACACGTGGCGGTTATTCAAAACGAACAATGGCAGATTTATACCGTTCACAACGTCGTGGTGGACGTGGAGTAAAAGGTGCGGCACTAAAAGAAGATGATGTAGTTGATCATTTCTTTGTCGCATCCACTCATGACTGGTTGTTGTTCTTTACAAACCAAGGTCGCGTATATCGCGCAAAAGTTCACGAGCTTCCAGATGCTGGCCGCGATGCACGCGGACAACATGTTGCTAACTTGATGGCATTTAAACCTGAAGAAAAAATTGCCGAAGTTTTATCATTAAAGGATTACACAATTTCACCATTCTTAGTTCTTGCAACTAAAAACGGTTTAGTGAAAAAAACACCATTGGTTGAATTTGATTCTCCCCGCACTGGTGGATTGATTGCAATTTCATTAAAACCAGGAGATGAGGTTGTGGGAGCATCCCTTGTAAATACTGATGACGAACTGTTATTGGTTTCAACAAAAGGAATGTCTTTGCGCTTTACTGCAGATGATGAATCACTTCGTCCAATGGGCCGATCTACAAGTGGAGTTATCGGCATGAAGTTTCGTACTGGAGACTCATTGTTAACAATGGCGCGCATTAATTCAGAACTTGCCGCTAACTCATTTGTCTTTACAGCCACAGATGCTGGTTACGGAAAGAAAACGCCAATCGATGAATATCGCCTACAAGGCCGTGGTGGAATCGGAATTAAAGCTGCCAAGATCGACGAAAACTCTCGTGGCTCATTAGTCAGCGCATTGGTGCTACAAGATGAGGATGAAGTCCTTGCAATTACCTCAGCTGGCACGGTTATGCGCACCCCAGCGGCCGAAGTGCGCCAAACTGGGCGTGATTCCATGGGTGTACGCCTAGTAAACCTGGATGAAGGCGTGGCTTTGGTCTCGGTGACCAAGAACAGCGAAGATGAGATTTCCCCGAAAAGTTAGTATGGTTCGGCTCTGAGTTCAGCACATAACCCCATTTTGGGAGTTAGAGAAGTTCAAGGTAACCTTGCGCTTCTGCAATCGAGATTCATCTTTATTGCGGGCCTATAGCTCAGCCTGGTTAGAGCGCTTCCCTGATAAGGAAGAGGTCGATGGTTCGAGTCCATCTAGGCCCACCCCGCTCACAAACGGGGACCTAGCTCAATTGGTAGAGCACCGCCTTTGCAAGGCGGGGGTTAGGGGTTCGAT
>WLCU01000120.1 GCA_009705165.1 Actinomycetota bacterium
CACAAGAGTGCATTAAGAAAGTTGAAGTTCTAGATTTTGAAGAACTTGGAATGGAAGCGGTTTGGAAGATTGATGTGGTCGATTTCCCAGCCTTTATCGTTGTCGATGACAAAGGCAATGATTTTTTTGAGGCGACTTCAAAGCCTATGATTATTACTACTAAGCCCTAAACAAAATCAGGCTTAGTAGTAATGCGAGCGCTTGAACTTTGACCACGCCTTGCAAGGAGTGTCATAGCGCATCGTGATGTAGCGAATTCCCCAGCGGATCTGCGTTACGGGATTTGTACGCCAATCGGTTGCGATCACGTTCATCTTTGATGCAGGTGATGCTTGAGCAATTCCATGTGCACCTGATCGCTTGTTACGCGCTTTATAGTTCCAGTGGCTCTCTTTAGTCCAGAGCTTATTAAGGCAAGCAAACTGTGCTTGGTTGAAGCCGAACTCCTGAGCCAAAATATCTTGAGCGACTTTGCGGGCACCTGCTGAGGTGCGGGCCATTTCTACCTGGCGGCTAATGGATGAGACCAAAGCAAGATCTGATGAAAACATGCCACCAACTGGAGTTGCAGCTAAATCAATTGAGCCGTACAAAGCTGACGCGCTTTCAATGGGCGAATCAACTGAGGCCGCAAAAGCCGAGACATCGGCAGCGATGTCGACCTGTGATACCTCAGGGAACTCAAGACCGTATGCACTTGGTAGGGCCGAAGTTATGATCACTAGGGAGGCAACAACGCTCCAGATCGCTACTGCTTTGCTCTTTATCCTCATCGTCTCACCTCGCATCCCGAACTCGAATCCCTTTTTGCCGCAAGCCATCAGCCTCGATTTGAGGCTTCATAACTAACGGGGAAGGCTTTAGAGTGGCTTGTCGGGCGGGTATCGGCAAATCAAAATCTGCGTAAGTCGAAAATTCACAGGAAGAAAGCCTCTGTGGACAGGCTAAAACCGCAGGTCAGCTAGGGTAATGTCCGAATTGCACCAAATGTGACTGTGATTTTCTTTTAGCCCTGAATTGGACCTTCCAGCATCTCAGTAACTAGAGCTGCAATCGGCGAGCGCTCGCTGCGGGTCAGAGTCACGTGGGCAAAGAGCGGATGACCCTTCAAAGTTTCAACCACGGCCACGACGCCATCATGTCGCCCGACCCGCAAGTTATCTCGCTGGCCGATGTCATGGGTCAGAACCACCCGAGAGGCGGTACCGATTCGGGAAAGCACGGTCAGCAGAACTCCGCGTTCAAGAGATTGCGCTTCATCTACGATCACAAAGGAGTCGTGTAGCGAGCGGCCACGAATATGGGTCAGCGGCAAGACTTCGATTAAACCTCGATCGATGATTTCATCGATTACTGGTTGGCTGACAAGTGCGCCAAGGGTGTCAAAAACTGCTTGGGCCCATGGCGACATTTTTTCGCCTTCACTGCCAGGTAGGTATCCAAGCTCTTGGCCGCCGACCGGATAGAGCGGGCGGAAAATGACAACTTTTTTATGAATGCGCTTTTCCATTACCGCTTCAAGGCCAGCGCATAAAGCAAGGGCTGATTTTCCAGTTCCTGCCCGGCCACCCATTGAAACGATTCCGATTGAATCATCGAGCAGAATATCTAGGGCAATTCTCTGTTCAGCGCTTCGGCCATGTAAACCAAAAGCGCTTCGGTCTCCCCTGATTAACTGAAGTTGTTTGTCGGCAGTTACTCGGGCAAGGGCGCTTCCACGTTCTGAGTGCAAAACAACTCCGGTATGGATTGGAAGTTCGTGGGCCGCTTCATGGTCTGCCCGATCTGTTGCATACAAATCATCAATTGTGTTTGAACCAACGCTTAGCTCGACAATGCCAGTCCAGCCGCTATTGGCAACAAGTTCGGCTAAATATTCTTGGGCTTCAACGCCAACTGAAGATGCCTTTACTCGAAGCGGTAGATCTTTAGTTACGAGTACAACGTTCTTGCCATCAGACATTAAATTTTTGGCAATTGCCAGGATGCGTGAATCATTGGTTCCATCACGCAAGAATCCGTGAGGCAAAGTTGAAAGATCGGTGTGGTTGAGTTCAACTGAAAGAGTTCCACCTTCAGGCGTCACGGTTAGCGGCTGATCCAGCCGGCCATGTGAAATACGTAAATCATCTAAAGCGCGCAGAGCAGCCCGGGCAAAGTATCCAAGTTCAGGGTGATCGCGCTTAGTTTCTAACTCTCCAATTACCGCAATTGGAATGATTACTTCATGCTCGGCAAATCGGTGCAGGGCGCCAGGATCAGCTAATAAAACGCTGGTATCTAAAACAAAAGTCTTCTTACCGCTTTGACTCTTAGAAGCCAATGGCTGGACTCCTCAATTGAATTGTTCTAGAGGGAAACTGCTTCGGATATGAAAAAGGTAGAACTAGTTCGGGCCAACTCTGTGGCGACACGCGCTTTGAAAAAGTTAAATCTTGGAGATATTTTTCTTGAAAATCTCAACTGCCGAAACGGCGTTGGCGCAAAGAATATGCACGAAGAGCACGCAAGAAATCTACTCGGCGAAAATCTGGCCAATAAGCTTCGCAGAAATAGAACTCAGATAAGGCACTTTGCCACAGGAGGAATCCCCCGAGGCGTTGTTCTCCGGAAGTTCGAATAAGAAGTTCTGGATCTGGTTGCCCCGCGGTGTAGAGAAACTTTGAAATGTCATCGGTAGTTAATTTCTCTTTTGCTTGATCCAGTGAATGTCCGGCTTTTTCTTCCTGACTTAAATAGTTCTTGACTGCGTCAACGATTTCCCGACGCCCGCCATAACTGACAGCCACATTTACTTCTAAGCCGCCTTCTTGAATTGGCTGTAGTGATGCGAGTTTTTCTGAAAGCCATGGCGGCAATAAATCAAGAGCACCGACTGCCTTAATATTCCAACGACCGGTAGCCGCTAAATCATCAACGGTATCGCCGATGATTTTTAATAGTTCCTCGATCTCATCTGAACTGCGCTTGAAGTTATCCGTTGATAGCAACCACAAAGTCACCACTTGTACTTCTGCCTCTTCACACCAACCAAGAAACTCAATGATCTTATTTGCGCCAGCTTTATGGCCATTTGGATCGCTATTACTTGGGTTGGCTTTTGCCCATCTGCGATTTCCATCCAAAATTACGCCCACGTGGTTCGGTGTTTTTGAGAAATCTAGAGCGCGAACAAGTCGCCACTCATATAGAGGATAAAGAAGCGACTTGATTGCTTTACGAATAGCGGCGTACAACTCTGCGCTCGGCAATCAAAGAGGCAACTGGAAGAGTTCCCGCAAGAATCAAGCCCAACATCTTTGTTAATGACCAGCGGGCTTTGATTGAAAACTGCAAGGCAGTCAAAATATAAATCGGATACAAGTATCCATGGACCATTGGAATCCACACTATTGAACTATGCAGATCAGGTAAATCAAAAAGGTATTTAACTGGCATATAAACAAACCAGAGCAGCAATGACATGATTCCAGAAATAATGGCCATTACTCTAAAACGTTTAAGGCTTGAATTCATGGGGCAACTCTACGGCGATAGAAGGGAAGGTAAAGCACCACGCCAGCCATAAGCCACCAGATCACAACATAGGAAAGGTGCTGCCAGTAGTAGCCAGGAATTTTGGAGGTGATTTTTTCTGGTGTTGGACGGGTCCGATCCAATATCTGGCCCTGATGTGATTCAGATGAAGCTAAAACAAAACCGTCAAATAAATCTAAATCTGTTAAACCAACGATTACTGAACTATCCAACCTAGAAATTACGCCTTCGGCATTTAAGGCACGGTCCTGAACTTGATGTGG
>WLCU01000121.1 GCA_009705165.1 Actinomycetota bacterium
GAAAAACTTCTAGCGCTCGCATTATGGCGCGCTCACTTAACTGCGTTAATGGACCAACTCCAAATCCATGTGGTGAGTGCCAGTCATGTAAAGATTTAGTTGCAAATGGTCCAGGTTCATTGGATGTTATCGAACTAGATGCTGCAACACATGGTTTAGTAGATGATGCGCGTGATCTTCGCGATAAAGCATTCTTTGCACCAGTACAAAGTCGCTACAAAATTTATATTATTGATGAGGCTCACCAACTTGGGCCAGGTGCAGCTAATGCGCTTCTTAAAGTTGTTGAAGAACCACCTCCCCACGTAATTTTTATTTTTGCAACCACTGAACCAGATAAGTTAATTGCAACTATCCGTTCACGTACTCACCATTATCCATTCCGTTTGGTACCGCCAGGAATTTTGGCTGCTCACTTAGAAAAGATTTGTAATCTCGAAGGTGTAAATGTTGCCAAGGGAGTTATTCCTTTAGTTGTGCGTGCATCTGGTGGGTCTGTTCGTGATGCATTATCTGTTCTTGGTCAGTTACTTGCCGGTGCTGGCAAAGATGGCGTTAGCTATGAAATCGCAATTCAATTACTAGGTTTTACAGATGGCGCATTGCTAGATGATGCAGTCGATGCGATTGCAGCCCACGATGGTGCAACTTTGTTTAAAACCATTGACCGCGTTATTGAATCCGGTCACGACCCACGCCGATTTACAAGTGATTTATTAGAGCGCATTCGCGACTTAATGATTGTCGATGCGTTAAAGGATTCAACAGCTAACTCAATTCTGCGAGATTTACCTGATGATCAAATGGAACGCATGCGCAATCAAGCTAACCGCATAGGTACTGCAAATCTTTCACGAGCAGCAGATATCGCTGCAGAAGGCTTAACCCAGATGCGCGGGGCAACTGCGCCACGTTTGATGCTTGAACTTATTTGCGGACGAATCTTGTTGCCTATTGGCGATAACGGAGAATCCGGAATGCTTTCAAGAATTGAACGGCTTGAACGAGCAGAGAACATTGCTCCCATGAGTTCCACCGCTGTTTCTTCACCGGCTCGCACCGCAGAGCCAAAAGAAACTACAGGCTCTGCTCATGCGACCGGAGAAATCAACAGCTCTAAAGTTGAGGAAGCAAAGCCAACTGCTACTGCACCAGCGTCCCCCGTTCATGGTGCATCAGACATAGCCTCACTTAGACGGCTATGGCCAGATGTTATTGAGGATGTAAAGAAGCGCCGCAGACTTACTTGGTCGCTGTTGAGTGCTTCTGCGCAAGTGTTAGCCGTAGATGACAAAGCAATCACAATTGGAATTGTTAATGCTGGCGCGCGTGATTCATTTGTTCGTTCTGAATCCGATGAAATTTTGCGTAAAGCCTTTGTTGATGTAGTTGGAATCGATCGCAAAATTGAATGCGTAGTTGATCCATCAATTGATACCAACACTCCAGCCGCACGCGAAACTCGTACTTCAGAGGCACCGACGGATAAAACCTTGTTAACTGGAGCAGCGTTACTTGCCCAAGAACTCGGCGCCAAAATTATCGAGAGCAATTAATTTATGTCAGGTATGTATGAAGGTGCGATTCAAGATTTAATTGATGCACTAGGTCGTTTGCCAGGCATTGGCCCAAAGTCGGCTCAACGAATCGCATTTCATATTTTGCAATCGGATGCAGATGTCGCAGCAGCTCTAGTTGATTCCATTCGCACCGTTAAAGAGCGCGTGAAGTTTTGTACACAATGCGGAAATGTTTCAGAGGAAGAAGAGTGCCGAATCTGTCGCGATCCTCGCCGTGATAACACTTTGATTTGTGTTGTCGAAGAAAGTAAAGATGTAATTGCAATTGAACGAACTCGAGAATTTCGTGGCAAGTACCATGTGCTTGGTGGCGCAATCTCACCTATTGATGGAATCGGCCCCGAACAGTTACGCATCCGCGAACTTATGGCCCGCCTTGCAGATCCCGGAATCGTTGAAGTCATTTTGGCTACAGATCCCAACCTTGAAGGCGAAGCTACGGCTACCTATTTATCGCGCATGATTAAGCCGCTAGAAATAAAGGTCTCGCGCTTAGCTAGCGGCCTGCCAGTTGGCGGAGATCTTGAATATGCCGATGAAGTTACGCTCGGTCGGGCCTTTGAAGGCCGCCGCGACGTTTAATCTCGTTATTTGATACGCACCTCGTCTCATTATTTAAGAAAATCCGAAAATCGGTTAGCGCCAATTTCATCCATGCGCGAGGATTAAGCCATGGGGTTAATCGTTCAGAAATATGGCGGCTCATCGGTAGCCGATGCCGAAGGCATGAAGCGCGTTGCCAACCGGATTGTTGCGGCTAAACGCGATGGAAACCAGGTTGTGGTCGTTGTTTCTGCGATGGGCGATACAACTGATGAATTAATTGATTTAGCAAAACAGATCACGCCGATTCCAACTGGGCGAGAGTTAGATATGTTGCTAACTGCCGGTGAGCGAATTTCGATGGCGCTTCTTGCAATGGCAATTACAAATTTAGGCCACGAAGCCCGTTCATTTACTGGCAGCCAAGCTGGAGTGATTACAACTTCGGCACATGGTCGTGCTCGCATTATTGATGTGACACCTGGACGTATTCAAGAAGCGCTCAACGAAGGTGCAATTGCAATCGTTGCTGGCTTTCAAGGAATTTCGCAGGATACAAAAGATGTAACAACGTTAGGTCGCGGTGGTAGTGACACGACTGCAGTTGCTTTAGCTGCAGCTCTTGAAGCCGATGTCTGTGAAATTTATACCGATGTTGACGGCGTTTTTAGCGCCGACCCTCGTGTTGTTCCAACTGCTCGCAAATTAAAAACTGTGACTTATGAAGAAATGCTTGAGCTTGCTGCAAGTGGTGCAAAAGTTCTGCACTTGCGTTGCGTCGAATACGCACGCCGTTACGACTTACCAATTCACGTACGTTCATCTTTTTCAACTAATGAGGGAACCTGGGTGGTCAAAGATCATCCTGAAGGAGGAGACATGGAACAAGCAATCATCTCGGGAATCGCACACGATAAATCCGAAGCAAAGATAACTATCGTCGGAGTTCCTGACCGAACCGGTGTCGCTGCACGCATCTTCCAATCAATCGCCGATGCTGACATCAACATCGACATGATCGTACAAAATGTTTCTGCCGCGGCTACAGGTCTTACAGATATTTCATTCACCTTACCTAAAGCCGAAGGTGCCGATGCAACTTCTATTTTGCAAAAGCTTCAAGGTGAAGTTGGTTTTGCTTCAATTCAATACGATGATCAAATTGGTAAATTGTCATTAATTGGCGCGGGTATGCGCTCGCATCCCGGTGTGACTGCAACGTTTTTTGGGGCGATGTCAGAAGCTGGAATCAATATCGAAATGATTTCAACATCTGAAATCCGTATCTCAATTATCTGCCGTGAATCAGATCTAGAGCGCGGCGCTAAAGCAGCACATGCTGCATTTGGGTTAGATGCTGATCAAGCCGAAGCCGTTGTATATGGAGGAACTGGGCGATGAGTAAAAAACCATCACTTGCAGTAGTTGGAGCAACTGGCGCAGTCGGCACAGTGATGCTTGGAATTTTGTCCGAACGTCCTGATGTGTGGGGCGAAATCCGTTTGATTGCATCTGCGCGAAGCGCCGGAAAGAAATTGATGTGCCGCGGAGAAGAACTAACTGTGGTCGCACTAACCCCAGAATCTTTCGATGGCATCGATGTTGCGATGTTCGATGTTCCAGATGAGATTTCGGCCGAGTGGGCACCA
>WLCU01000122.1 GCA_009705165.1 Actinomycetota bacterium
TTCGAAGGTGAACGCCACTCACGTCTTCGTTTGATTCGTGCAATTAAAAATCGTTTCGGTGCATCAGATGAAGTTGGTTGTTTTGATTTAAGCGATTCCGGAATCGAATCTGTTTTAGATCCAACTGGATTATTTACTTCACGTCACGCCGAACCAGTTCCTGGAACTTGCGTAACTGTCACCCTTGAAGGCCGTCGGCCACTTCTTGCCGAAATCCAAGCACTTGTAAGTCAAGGTCGCGAAAATGATTTTGGAAACGCACGTCGTGTGGTTTCTGGTCTTGATTCTGCCCGTACTTCAATGACTTTAGCGGTGCTCGAACTTCGTGCAGGCATCCGAGTTGGTGGTCGCGATGTTTATGCAGCAACTGTTGGCGGCATGAAGATGTCAGAACCTGCCGCAGATTTAGCTCTTGCTTTAGCAGTTGCATCAGCGGCTAAAGGTTTAGCGCTTCCATCTGATTTAGTTGCAATCGGTGAAGTTGGTTTAGCTGGTGAAATCCGCAAAGTCAGTGGTGTAGATCGCCGCTTACAAGAGGCTTTCCGCTTAGGTTTTAAACGGGCGTTAGTTCCAACTGGATCTGAAACAAAGATTGCTGGCATGGAGATCGTTGAAGTTTCACGACTTGATCAAGCTCTCAAACGGGTAAAAATAACTGGCGAATGAACCCGCTCGAAAAACCAATAGTTAACTGGTTTAAGAAAAATAAACGCGATCTTCCTTGGCGCAACACATCGCCATGGGGTGTCATGGTTAGCGAGTACATGTTGCAACAAACCCCCGTTAATAGAGTTTTACCTAAATGGCACGAATGGATGAAGCGTTGGCCAACTCCTAGAGATTTAGCGAAAGCAACACCGGCCGAAGTTATTACTGCTTGGGGCCGTCTTGGATATCCACGCCGTGCTCTGCGTCTGCATGGAGCGGCCCAAATAATTGCCGAAGATTTCAATAATCAAGTGCCCACCGAAACTCATATTCTGCAAACACTTCCCGGAATCGGTGAATACACCGCAGCTGCCATAACGGCTTTCGCTTTTGAACAACAATCCTTAGTCATGGATGTAAATATTCGGCGGTTGTTAACACGCATCATTGATGGAAACGAGCATCCAAAACCTGCACCAACTGCTAAAGAAAAAGCATCACGGCTTGCACTACAACCAACTAAGAACGCGCACATTTGGGCTGCAGCAACAATGGAGCTCGGCGCACTTGTTTGTACTTCAAAGAATCCAATCTGCGAAAAATGCCCAGTTATTAGCCAATGTAACTGGCGCAAAAATGGTTATCCAAAAACTGATTTAGTACGAAAATCACAGGATTGGCACGGCACCGATAGAAAATGTCGCGGAACAATCGTTCAAGCCCTTCGTGAAAATCAATCGTTGACTGAAAATGCAATTATGAAACTCTGGCCCGATCAGTCACAGGTAGAAAAAGCCCTGAAAACTCTGCAAGCAGATTTACTCATTGAAGCTATCCCCCGCAATCGTTATAGACTTCCACAATGATCCGCGTAGCCGTTAAAGAAGATGCGCCACGTATTCTGCAGTTAATTAAAGATTTAGCTGAATATGAAAAAGCACCACTTGAAGCTAAAGCAACCCTTGAGCAAATTGAAGAAACAATATTTGGCAACAATCCAACTGCTTTTTGCCATGTCTGCGAAGTTGAGGGCCAAGTTATTGGCATCGCAATTTGGTTTTTAAACTATTCAACATGGCTAGGCAAACCTGGCCTCTATCTTGAAGATCTCTACGTAGATCCAGCTTTTCGCGGCAAAGGTTACGGCCTAGCCTTCCTTAGGACCCTCGCCAAAATCTGTATCGACCGTGGTTATGAAAGGTTTCAATGGTGGGTTCTTGATTGGAACGAACCATCAATTGAATTCTATAAATCCATAGGCGCGGTAGCCATGGATGAATGGACAATATTTCGAGTTAGCGGAGATGCGCTAAAGGATCTTGCAAAAAATCCTTAACTGAAACACCATTCCAAAAATCAATAGAATTTATCTGTACCTAAACCCACCAATACTTGCTGAAGTTAAGTCAGGATTAGTTACAACAACTGAAACTATTCCTCTGGCATGTGCCGGAATACGAACAGTGATTCCAGTTGTTCCGCTACGTTGCAGAACTACTGCCAAAACATCACCAATAGTCACAGTTGCGCTATTAGCAAAGCCTGTTCCGGTAATTGTTAACCTTCCTCCCCCGCGAACTCCTGATTCACTTTCAGATAATCTGGAAATTGAGAGAGGTGCAGCTACGCCAGTTCCAGTTAATACAACTGTGTGTGGGCTTCCTGTGGCATTGTCAGTAAAGACAAGGTTGGCTGTGCGAGATCCTGTTGAAGTTGGAGTGAATCTAAAACTGACCGTACAAGTTCTTGCAGCGGCGATTGACCGATTGGAACAGTTATCGGCAACGATTGCAAAGTCGGAAGAGTTAGATCCGCTCAAGACAACTGCTCTTCTTCCATAGACTAAGTTTGCAGTTCCGGAATTCGTGATTGTCACAGTTTGAGTTGGTGAATTTGAGCCAATATATGTATTAGGAATATTTGGAGCTGAAGCCGAGAATCCTGGACCAGCAGAAGCGACAGTCACGTTAATCACGTAATACAAATATCTAGAGCTTTCTGACTTTACTTGGATGACGAAGAAATCACGGTTACTAATAGTGTCGGAATCCAAATATTGAGTATCAGTACCAAACCCTGAAGTACTTGCACCAAATCCATATTTAACTACGCGTGTAACTTCTGCTAGAGGATCGGATTTAGTAAATACCGACGCAGTCGAACTCGTGCTTTGAGTTCCACTTATAGTCACGGTTCCAGGTGTAGCAGCTCCTGGAGCAATGCTCGGTGTTCCAAGCGTGGCGCTTTGTCCTTTGATTGTTGCCGAAGCCAACGTGTTGTCGTTGGAAAGCGGCGCCGTTCCTGTGCCAGTTAAAACAACGGTGTGTGGGCTTCCTGTTGCATTGTCAGTAAAGACAAGGTTGGCTGTGCGAGATCCAGTTGCAGTTGGTGTAAATGAATAGGTCACTGTGCACAAATCAATCATTGATGGGCTAGGGGTAAGGCTATGGCTAGAACAATTATCGGCAACGATTGCAAAGTCTCCGGCGTTAGTTCCGCTGAGAACAACCGCGCTTGCACCAAAGGTTAAGTTCGCAGTTCCAGTGTTGGTGATTGTCTCGATTTGTGTAGCTGAGGTTTGATTAACAGTCGTGTTTGGAATCGCTGGAGTAGATGCTGACAAAGTTGGCGCCGTTCCTGTGCCAGTTAAAACAACGGTGTGTGGGCTTCCTGTGGCATTGTCAGTAAAGACAAGGTTTGCTGTGCGAGATCCAGTTGCAGTTGGTGTAAATGTATAGGTCACTGTGCAGTAGCCAGTAGGGACAATGCTTTGACTAGAACAGCTATCTGCAACGATTGCAAAGTCAGAAGAGTTGGTGCCAGATATCGCAACCGCGCTTGCACCAAAGGTTAAGTCCGCAGTTCCAGTATTGGTGATTGTTTCTGTCTGTGTAGCTGAGGTTGAACCAAGAGTTGTGTCAGGAATTGCTGGAGTAGATGCTGAGAAAGTTGGCGCCGTTCCTGTGCCAGTTAAAACAACGGTGTGTGGGCTTCCTGCGGCATTGTCAGTAAAGACAAGGTTTGCTGTGCGCGATCCAGTTGCAGTTGGAGTAAATGTATAGGTCACTGTGCAGTTGCCAGTAGGGACAATGCTTTGACTAGAA
>WLCU01000123.1 GCA_009705165.1 Actinomycetota bacterium
GTTCTAGATGCTTTGTCAGCATTTCTTCCAGCAAGCTCGTGAGGTGATAGCCCCGTCAGCGCTTATGTGTGATAGGTACTAATAGTAACGCCTAGATGGCTAAGAATTAGACCGTGGCGTAATTGGTAACGGCCGCCTAAGGGGATTAAGGTTCGCGACATGCCTAAGAAGCCCGTTAAAAAAGCTGTAGCCAAGAAAGCACCTGCTAAAAAGGCTCCTGCTAAAAAGGCCGTGGCCAAGAAAGCCCCAGCTAAAAAGGCTCCTGCGAAGAAGGCCGTAGCCAAGAAAGCTCCAGCGAAAAAAGCTGTTGCGAAAAAGAGCGCAGTAAAGAGCATTCCAGTTAAGAAATCTCCAGGAAAGCCATTTCCTTCTAAAACAACTTTGACGGTTGATGAAAAGTCACAAACAGTTTCTGTATCAACTATTACCGCACCGGTTGCAGCGCCAATTATTGAAGAGCGCCGCTTAACGATGCCGCCACCACCACGCCCGGCAAAAAGCGGAAAGAAAATAGCACCGCTTAAGCCGATTAAAGTGGCGCCAACTCCAATCGTTGTAAGCGAAAGTGAGTCTCCTTGGACGGCTGCAGAACTTAAGAGCATCCGTGCAGAAATCTCGAAAGAGTTAGCACGTTTGCGAGAAGAACTGGCAAAAGTTGAAATCGAAATGGATTCGCTCATTCAAGAGTCAGGTGAAGGCGCTGGCGATGATCAAGCCGATGCTGGAACTAAGACTTTCGAACGCGAACACGAAATGTCGTTAGTAATCAATGCACGTGACATGGTTTTGCAGACTGAGCGCGCACTAGAGCGAATTGATTCAAAGAGTTATGGAAACTGCGAAGAGTGCGGAAGCGCAATTGGTAAGGCCCGTTTACAAGTATTTCCGCGGGCCACATTGTGCATGCTCTGTAAGCAGAAGGAAGAACGGCGCTAACTGTGCGCGTTTGGCGCACACTATTAAGTGTTGCCTGGCTCATCTGGATTTTAGATTTAGCTTCCAAAATCTGGGCAGTTAACGCACTTTCACATCGAGGCGCAGTCAAAATCCTTGGTTCATTTTTCCAGTTAAATTTCGCACGAAACTCTGGTGCCGCTTTTTCATTCGCACCTGGATCAACTTTGCTGCTTTCCTTTTTTGGCATTGCAGTATTAATTGGAATTACGTATTACGCGCCTTCAATTACTTCAAAAGGTTGGGCCGTCGTTTTAGGTCTAGTAATGGGCGGAATTTTAGGCAATTTAACCGATCGAATTTTCCGTGAGCCAGGATTACTCCGTGGACATGTAATCGATTGGATGCAACTGCCACATTGGCCTATATTCAATATTGCAGATTCGGCAATAGTTATTGCGGCCTGTATTTCAATCATTTTAACGGCCCGCAACATTCCTCCCATTAATAAAGAAGAGTTGATATGAGCAATCGAGAACAACGCACGTTGTCTGTACCAGAGGGCGTTGCCGGAGAACGGATTGATAGCGCATTAACTCGAGTTCTAGGACTATCGCGCACGGCAGTTGTGAAACTGCTTGAAGATGGCGACATCACAACTTCAGGAAAACCAATGGCAAAGTCTGATCGAGTTACGGCGCATCAAGTAATTGATGTTCTTATGCCAGCTCCAATTAATCAGGATCCAATTCCATTGACACCATTAGAAGGTCTAACAATCGTTTATGACGACGATGCAATTGTCGTTATTGATAAACCGGTCGGTTGTGCTGCACATCCAAGTCCAGGGTGGATGGGACCAACTGTTGTTGGGGCACTTATGGCAGCCGGATATTCAATCTCAACTAGTGGGGCAGCAGAGCGCCAAGGAATTGTGCATCGCCTAGATGTTGGCACAAGCGGCTTAATGATTGTTGCAAAAAGTGATCGCGCATTCACAGTTTTAAAAGATGCATTTAGAAATCGTTCGGTAGATAAGATTTATCATGCATTAATTCAGGGACACATGGATCCAACAACTGGAACAATTGATGCGCCAATCGATAGACACCCAAAAGAAGATCACCGCTTTGCAGTGGTTGCTACTGGAAAAGATTCAATTACACATTACGAAGTTATTGAGTTTTACCGTGGGGTCTCATTAGTAAAAGTTGAACTTGAAACCGGTCGCACTCACCAAATCCGAGTTCATTTCTCAGCGCTTAACCACCCACTTGTCGGAGACACCACATATGGCGCAGATCCAGTTCTGGCAAAATCTCTAGAGATGAGACGGCCATGGCTACACGCCAAAGAGTTGGCCTTTGACCACCCCATTACTGGCGAACACCTTCGTTTTACTACCGACTATCCAGCCGATCTCACACGCTCATTGGCGTTGCTTTCAGATGCTGTTCTGCCCTAAGCAATAATCTACGACAATCATGAGTTCAGATAACTTCGTACACCTGCACGTTCACACCGAGTATTCAATGCTCGATGGCGCTGCGCGTGTTCCAGATTTAATGGCCGAAGTTGCACGACAGGGTATGCCAGCAATTGCAATGACCGATCATGGAAATGTATTTGGCGCATATGAGTTTTATAAGCAGGCGAAAAAAGCTGGCGTCAAACCAATTATTGGGATCGAAGCTTATGTTGCTCCGGAATCTCGTTTTGATAAAAAGCGCGTGCAATGGGCAAGTGGTGGCGAAGATGATGTTTCTGGTGGCGGGGCATATACCCACATGACAATTTTGGCCGAAAATAATGTCGGCCTCGGAAATCTTTTTAGACTTTCTTCGCTGGCATCACTTGAAGGTTATTACTACAAGCCACGAATGGACCGCGAACTACTTGCTAAACATTCAAAAGGTTTGATTGCAACAACTGGTTGCCCAGGTGGTGAAATCCAGACGCGACTTCGCATGGGCGCCTACAAGGAAGCAATGAAGGCCGCTAGCGATTACCAAGATATTTTTGGGGAAGGCAATTTCTTCCTTGAAGTAATGGATCACGGAATCGATATCGAATCAAGAGTAAAAGCTGACTTATTAAAACTTGGCAAAGAACTTGGCTTACCGTTACTAGCCACAAATGATCTGCACTACACATTGAAAGCCGATGCTGGTGCACACGAAGCTTTGCTCTGCGTTCAATCAGGTTCAACGCTTGCAGATCCAAAGCGCTTTAAATTCGATAATGATTCTTTTTATGTTAAAACTCCAGCTGAAATGCGGGAGCTTTTCAAGGAGATCCCAGAAAGCTGCGATAACACATTACTTATTGCCCAGCGTTGCGAAGTAACAATGCGCGAAGGCGAAAATCTCTTGCCGCAGTTCTCAGTGCCAGAGGGTGAAACTGAAGATTCCTGGCTTAAGAAAGAATCAGTCAGAGGAATGAAGCAACGACTTGGGAATAAATTAACTCCAGAACATGAAGCTCGACTTGATTATGAACTTGGCGTTATGGAGAAGATGGGATTTCCTGGCTACTTCCTAGTTGTTGCCGATTTAGTTGGACATGCAAAAACAGTTGGCATTCGTGTTGGTCCGGGCCGTGGCTCTGCAGCAGGCTCACTCGTTGCATATTCACTTGGAATTACCGGACTTGATCCACTCGAACATGGACTTTTATTCGAGCGCTTTCTTAACCCAGAACGTATCTCTATGCCAGATATCGACTTGGACTTTGATGAACGTCGGCGCTCAGAAATGATTCGCTACGCCACAAACAAATATGGCGAAGACCGTGTTGCACAGATTATTACGTACGGAACTATTAAGTCTAAGCAAGCAATTA
>WLCU01000124.1 GCA_009705165.1 Actinomycetota bacterium
GATAATTTTCCTAGCTTTAGCCACCCCTGCCGCAGCAATTGCCGACTGCTCGACAACGGCCTGTGTCGATGTTTTTACGCAAAATAACCAGATAATCATTACAGCTAAAAAAGGAAATGGCGGGACAAAAACAACTAAGCCAGTTGTAAAAGTGACTAAACCAAAACCTACCTTGTGGTTTCCGCCAAAGCCTAAGGCGGTGCCAACGGTAAAGCGCACATATAAACCTCGAGCTAAAGTTAAAAAAGTTGTTACCCAGAGCATCAATTTAAGTGATCGCTTAATCAAAATGGTTCCCACAGCAACAATTGCTTACCAACCAGAGTTTGAACCTTTGGTGCATGTGCCAGTTATTTTCTGGTGCGACTTACCTACGCTTTTTCAATCTCGCGTGGCCATTATCGGCGAGGTAATCGATGTGGCTTTGCGTCCAGGTTTTATGTGGCAGTGGGGCGATGGCCAAAGCTTTGCAACCAACGAACCAGGTGCGCCGTATCCCAACCAAAAAATTACACATACATATAAACAACCCGGTACGTACAACGTCACGTTAGTTGCAACCTGGAACGGCAGTTTTGTTCATAACGGGGCAACCCGTGCAATTACCGGCACCATCAAAATTCCATCTTTTGCAGTTATCACCGTGGTATCTGCTAACTCTATGTTTACGAAATGAGAAATCTATGACCACTGAATACGATGAGCTTTCAATTTCATCTCTTCCGATTGCCAGCGAAAAAGCGTTTATCGAGCAAGTGAGTAGATTTTTCGTAGATCCAGAAAGTGACGCGTTAACTGATATGCAGCGAGATGGCGCAACGGCTGTAATTGATTTAGCTGCAGAGTTTGAAAAGTACGGCCTTGATAGCAACCCAGATTTAGTTGCGCGAGTTATTGGGCGTTTATCAGATATCCAAGTCCGAGATTTTGCACTTGGTACACACAACACTGAATCCTTTGAAACATATTGGAAAATGTGGCATTACTTAATACAAATCGCACCTGTGGGTTTTGTAGCTCCCATTGCAACGCTTTTTGCCACTTTGGCATACGAGCGCGGTGATACCCCGCTTGCATATCGCTCACTTGATCGCGCTACTGCCGATGCGCCAATGTATTCATTGACTATTTTGCTGCGCCGAGTATTTGGTTCAGGCTGGCCGGCCGCTGCTTTTGCAGCGATGCGAATCGAGCTACACCCTAAAGTTACCGCTGGAATTTTCGACTAACCAACTGATTCTGTTAGAGTTTGCGTTAGGTCACGAGTTCTAGTGTTTAGCCCCGGCTTACTAGACGGCAACCCTCCACCACGGTGGGGTGCTCCGGGTGAAGACCAGATCGGTACGCAACAACGCAGCCGATAAGCGTGGAACCCTCAATTCCACTTCATATGCCTTTATTGGCATATGGTGTTGAGTGTTCTTCGTAACTGGAAGGAATTATTTTTATGTCAAAGGTTCGGCCCCTTTAAATGACACATGGAATCGCTTCGGTTACTGGCGCATGGCTTGAAGATCATGAACCAGGGGATCGGCGTTTCCTAAAAATTGGTGATATCGCTTTAGAAAGCGGCGAAACACTTCAAGACATCACTATCGCTTATCAAAGCTGGGGCCAGCTGAATGAAAATAAAGATAATGCGATTTTAGTTAATCACGCAATGACGGGTTGGTCAGATGTTCCGGGTTGGTGGCCATCCATGGTTGGGCCGGGCTTGCCATTTGATACCGATAAATACTTTGTGGTGTGCCCAAATGTCATCGGTGGTTGCCAAGGTTCCACCGGCCCATCATCTATCGCACCTGATGGCAAACGCTATGGTTCACGTTTTCCATCAATAACTATTCGCGACATGGTTACTGCCGAAATTAAATTTTCAGATGCTCTTGGTATCAAAAAGTATCGCTTGGCCGTTGGTCCATCTCTTGGTGGAATGCGCGCACTTGAGTGGGCGGTGCAGTTTCCAGATCGAGTAGGGGCAATCTGCACAATAGGTTCTTCGGCAGTTGCAACAGGTGATCAAATTGGTACCGCATCGATTCAGATTCGAGCCATTAAATCTGATCCCAACTTTAATAACGGTGACTATTACGAACTAGAACGCGGCCCAATTGATGGAATGGGAATAGCCCGCCGAATCGCGCATCTGACGTATAGAACCGAAGCTGAAATGGATATTCGTTTTGGCCGAGAACTTCAGGGAGATGACACCGGGCGTTATGCCGTTGAGTCTTATCTTGACCACCAGGCCAACAAGCTGGCACATCGCTTTGATGCCAATACCTATATTTCCCTGACTGAAGCCATGAATAGCCACGACATAGGTCGAGGCCGAGGCGGAGTTGTGGCAGCCCTTGAATCAATCACGATTCCGGTTGTGGCTGTATCCATTGATACCGATCGACTCTTTCCCGTGCGCCTTCAAGCTGAAATCGCCGACTTTGCCCCCCTTGCCGCCCCTCTGGTGACGATTTCATCGCCATTTGGCCATGATGGCTTCCTGGTAGAGGTGGAATCTGTTGGAAATGTGATTAGCCAGGCTCTCAAACTCGCCGAATAAGGCACGAAACTGCCCTTTTGGATGTGCATTTACCCCTGTGGACAAATTATAATATAGCCATCGCATCAGCGCGCTCGCTGATAAAAACCAAAGGACAATTGTGGCTGTATTTAGTGCGCTCAAAAACAAGGTGATTAAGAAGGCTGTTGTAAAAAAGGCCGCACCTGTAAAGAAAGCTGCGGCGAAAAAAGCTGCACCAGTTAAAAAGAGCGCGCCAGTTAAAAAAGCGGCAGCGAAAAAGTCCGCACCTGTAAAAAAAGCCGTTGCTAAAAAGGCTGCACCAGTTAAGAAAGCAGTTGTTAAAAAAGCTGCACCAGTAAAAATTGCGATGAAGAAAGATTTAACTGCAAAAGATGTGCAGGCAATTGTTGATGCCAAGAATGCAGTTATCCGCCAGCAAGAAGTTTTAGCTGAACTTGAAAAGCGCGGCGTAACATCTATTAATCGCATTCCTAAAAAGGAAAATAAAGATTTAGTTGACGAAGCTCGTGCATTAGCCACCGACGTTCCAGTTATTGTAGAAAAACTTAGAAAAGCTGGACTTGGTTCACCATCTCGTATTTTGAAGAAGAGTGACTACGCACTGATTGAACCCAAGCCAGAACCAGTAAAAGTTGAGGCGCCAGCACCTGCCAAGGTTGATCCAAAGACTGGCAAAGCAGCCGTTGTAAAAATTGATGGCGAGGAAGTTGAGCTTGAGGAAGTTGAGCTTGAAGATGTAGAAACTTTGATTAAGGAAGTTGTCGAAATTATCGACAGCGAAGAAGAAGATAAGAGCAACCAACCACGCGTTGTTAACTTAGCCGAAGAAGCATCTGGAAATGAAGAAGATGCCTTTACGTTAAAGGCTTCTGAAGAAGATGATGCTCCAGCACAGACAGTTATGACTGCAGGTGCAACGGCTGACCCAGTTAAGGATTATCTAAAGCAAATTGGTCGCGTAGCACTTCTTAATGCAGAACTTGAAGTAGAACTTGCAACTCGAGTTGAAGCTGGCTTGTTTGCAGAAGCCAAGCTTAAAGATGAAAAGAAGATGGAAAAGAAATTAAAGCGTGAACTTGAGTGGCTTGTAGAAGATGGCAAGCGCGCAAAGAATCACTTGCTTGAAGCAAAC
>WLCU01000125.1 GCA_009705165.1 Actinomycetota bacterium
TCGGATGCAAAAATTACAACTTTATTTCCTTTAATATCGCCAGTAACAGCAATCATTCCACAATCTGTTCGTGGAACTAGAAACTCAAATTTTCCATCATCGACTAAGCGTTGGATACGTGCTTCAGGATCACGTGGGTCAAGCTGTGGGGTTGGCATTTATATGCTCTTAAATACCAATACGACGTTATGGCCACCAAACCCAAATGAATCGTTGAGTGCTGCAATATCACCGGCAGGAAGTGCGCGTGGCTTATCACGAACCACATCGACGGTAACTGCTGGGTCTAAATCTTCGATATTAATGGTTGGGGGAGCCAAACGATCTTGCAAAGTCTTAACAATAAAGACGGATTCAATTGCACCTGCGCCGCCTAATAAGTGACCTGTCATTGATTTAGTTGCTGATACGGCAACATGATCCGCATCAGTTCCAAGGGCAGCGCGTAATGCGTTCGCTTCGGCAACATCTCCAGCTGGAGTAGAAGTTGCATGTGCATTTAAATGAACAATATCTTTTGTTGTCAATCCTGAATCGCGAAGAGCAAACTTAACTGCTCGCTGTACACCTGCACCATCAGGATCGGGTGCTGCGATGTGATAACCATCTGAAGTTAAACCTTGTCCTGCAATTTCACAGTAAATCTTGGCACCGCGTGCAATTGCATGTTCGTACTCTTCAAGAACAAGTACTCCGCCACCTTCACCGAGAACAAAGCCGTCTCGATTTAAATCATATGGACGAGATGCTCGCTGCGGTTCATCGTTTCTTGTCGATAGCGCTTTCATTGCAGCAAAGCCAGCCATTGGCATTGCGTGAATTGCAGCTTCAACACCGCCACTTACAACAATATCTGCGCGATCATTTCGGATCATGTCGAATGCATAACCAATAGCTTCGGCACCTGATGCACACGCGCTAACAGGAGTATGAACACCTGCGCGTGCTTGAAGTTCAAGACCAACATTTGCGGCAGGTCCGTTCGGCATAAGCATTGGCACAGTGTGCGGGCTAACAAGGCGTGAACCTTTTTCACGCAAGATGTCATATTGATCCAGCAACGTTGTGACTCCACCGATTCCAGATGCAATAACAACACCGAGGCGTTCCTTATCAACATCGGGAGAGCCAGCATCTTTCCAAGCTTCGCGCGAGGCAATAACAGCAAATTGTTCGGAGCGATCTAAGCGTCTGATTTCAACGCGCTCCATTTGTTCAGAGGGTTCTACGGCCACGCGCGCTGCGAAGTGCACTGGAATAGTTTGTGCCCAATCCTCAGTAAGGGTTCGAACACCACTTGTGCCAGCAAGAAGTGCTGACCAAGATGTTGTTACATCCCCACCAATTGGAGTTGTGGCACCTAGTCCAGTAACAACTACGCGGCGACGTGACATGAAACTAGAGACTTACTGCTTACTTAGCTGCGTTAACGATGAAATTAACTGCATCGCCAACTGTGACGAGATCGGTAACTGCTTCATCAGGAATCTTTACGCCAAAACGCTCTTCTGCAGCAACTACAACTTCAACCATGCTGAGTGAATCCACTTCTAGGTCTTCAGTGAAGTTCTTATCAAGTTCAATTGATGCTGCAGGAATTCCAGCTACTTCTTCAACGATCTCTTTAAGTCCTGCAAGTACATCTGCTTGTGCAAGTGCCATCTGATGTGTTCCTTTTCTTATACATAAGTTCGATAGTTCAACAGGTGGTAATTGTGTATTACGGACCTGCTTACTAACGAGTACCGACAGGCGAAAGTGGGGCAAATCTCAAGGTTGAGGGGGTAACTGGACTACTTGGCCCGCATAAACCAAGCCTGCCCCGTAGCCAATTAGCAGCGCTAACTTGCCATGCATCTCTGGATGTTTTTCGAGCAAGACATCCATGGCTAAAGGTATTGATGCTGCTGAGGTATTTCCATTAACGCGAATATCGTCGGCGACTAAGACAGAGTCAGGCAATTTCATTTCCTTAACCATGGTTTCAATGATTCGGATATTTGCCTGGTGTGGAATAAATGCATCAAGTTGATCGACAGCTACACCTGCGGCTTCAAGGGCTTTTAATCCAACTTTGCTCATTGAATAAACCGCCCAGCGAAACACGGTTTGACCTTGCTGTGAAATATTTGGCCAACCCAACTGTGCAACACCTTTATCAGGTGCATTTCTAAACTCTGTGTATGCAGGATTTAACATAATTGCATCCCGTGAATCTGCATCCGATCCCCAAATCGTTGGACCAATTTTCACTTCTTCACTTTGTCCAATAACTACTGCTCCAGCTCCATCGGCAAATATGAATGCAGTTGCGCGATCATCGGGATCTGTAAAATCAGATAGTTTTTCAACTCCGACGACTAAAACATTTTTTGATGTACCACCGCGGACTAAATCGCTAGCCATACCAACGCCGTAACAAAAACCTGCGCAGGCTGCACTGATATCAAAGGCTGCAGCTTTGGGGTTTCCGAGTTCGTTAATTAACTCAGTTGCAGCACTTGGCGCTTGGTAAGGGTATGAAATAGTTGAAAGAATTAAGGTATCAATATCGGCCATTGTTAACTTGGCCCGCTTCAGTGCGCTTTCACAAGCAGCTTTTGCCATAGTGATTACGGTTTCATCAGGTCCTGCAAAGCGACGCGATTGAATTCCGGTGCGCTGTTGAATCCATTCATCAGTTGAGTCAATTCGATCAACAATTTCTGAGTTAGGTACCAATCGCTTTGGTCGATAAGAGCCAACGGAGAGAATTTGGCTATGTGTTGTTGGCAGGGATTTCATGCTCATATGTGCCTTCCTGCGAACTCTTTTGCTTCGGTTAAATCTTCTGCGTTTTTGAGTGCAAAAACTTCTATCTCTGGCGCACCGCGCTTGAGTAAGCCAACCAGAGTTCCAGCCGGTGGTAATTCAATGACACCCGTAACACCAAGGTTTTTCAGTGTTTGCATGCATAAATCCCAGCGCACTGGATTAGCTATTTGATTGACAATTCGATCCAGAACTTGGGCACCATCAGTAACTGCTTCGCCATCTTTATTTGAAATCACGGTCACAGAAGTTGGATGGGTAGAGATTGTTGATGCCAAAGCGCGAAGTGGTTCAACGGCAGGTGACATAAAATGTGTATGAAACGCGCCGGCAACAGCTAAAGCTCGAACTCGCGATCCTTGCGGTGGGTTTTGTGCAAGCGTTGCCAGTGCATCTAAATCACCTGCAGCAACTATTTGGCCGCCGCCATTGTCATTTGCTGGCACCAGGTTTAGTTCGTTTAGAGTTGATAACACTAAGTCGCGATCTCCACCTAAAACAGCAGCCATTCCTGCAGGGGATTGGGCCGCAGCTTTTGCCATTTCAAGGCCACGCGCACGTACTAACCGAAGCGCATCTTCATGATTAATTGCACCACTTAATGCAGCAGCTGCAAGTTCACCAACTGAATGACCCGATACGTAAGCACAACCTTTTAAACCTAGGGCATGTGCACCTAGTAATGAAGTAGCAACGATGAGTGGTTGTGCATTCGCAGTATCTTTAATTTCATCGGCATCAGCCGTGGTTCCAAGGCGCAATAAATCTAGATCAATTCGCATGGACCA